>JBIODP010000223.1:0-4523 GCA_044445195.1 Burkholderiales bacterium
CCACCACCCCCCCCCCCCCCCCATCCCCGCGCTGCAGGCGTGCCGCTGGTGGTGGCTATCAACAAGATAGACAAGCCGGGAGCGAACCTTGATCGCGTCAAGCAGGAACTGGTGGCTGAACAGGTTGTGCCGGAAGAATACGGCGGTGAATCGCCCTTCATTCCGGTATCCGCCAAGACTGGCGAAGGCATTGATGAACTACTTGAAAACGTGTTGCTGCAAGCTGAAGTTCTGGAGTTGACGGCTGCGGTTACGTCGCCGGCTCGCGGCTTGGTGATTGAAGCAAAGCTTGACAAGGGCCGTGGTCCGGTCGCGACGGTCCTGGTTCAGTCCGGCACGCTAAAACGGGGCGATGTGGTTCTGGCCGGTTCCGCTTACGGTCGCGTTCGCGCCATGCTGGATGAAAATGGGAAGAGCATTGCCGAAGCCGGGCCATCCATGCCGGTTGAAATTCAGGGTTTGACTGAAGTTCCTGCGGCGGGTGAAGACGTGATGGTGATGGTCGACGAACGCAAGGCGCGCGAAATCGGCCTATTCCGCCAAGGCAAGTTCCGCGACGTCAAACTGGCCAAGCAGCAGGCCGCCAAGCTGGAAAACATGTTCGACCAGATGGCCGAAGGCGAAGTCAAGAATCTGCCGATGATTATCAAGACCGACGTGCAGGGCTCGCAAGAAGCGCTGGTGCACTCGATGCAAAAACTGTCCACCAGCGAAGTGCGGGTGCAAGTGGTCCATGCGGCGGTTGGCGGAATCAGCGAGTCGGACGTCAATCTTGCGGTCGCTTCGAAGGCTGTTATCATCGGCTTCAATACGCGGGCAGATGCTTCCGCACGAAAATTGGCGGAGGCGAATGGCGTCGATATTCGTTACTACAACATTATTTACGACGCAGTCGACGATATCAAGGCGGCCATGTCGGGCATGCTGGCGCCGGAGCAGCGCGAACAGGCCTTGGGCCTGGTGGAAATTCGTCAGGTCTTTACCGTCAGCAAGGTTGGCTCGATTGCCGGTTGCTACGTGCTCGAAGGCTTGGTCAGACGCGGCTCATCGGTACGGCTGTTGCGCGACAACGTGATCATCTGGTCTGGCGAACTCGATTCGCTCAAGCGCTTCAAGGATGACGTGAAGGAAGTGAAAGCCGGCTTTGAATGCGGTTTGTCGCTGAAGAACTTCAACGATATTAAGGAAGGCGACCAACTGGAAGTATTCGAGGTTCAGGAAGTCGCAAGGTCATTGTAAGTTTATGACTAAACACAGCAAAACCATCCCGGCGCGCGGGTTGCGCGTGCAGGACCAGATTCAGCGCGATCTGGCGGAAATTATCGCCTACGAGTTGAAAGATCCGCGGGTTGGCATGGTGACGATCACCGAAGTGCAAATTACGCCCGACTATGCGCACGCCAAAGTGTTTTTCACAATGTTGAACGACAACAAAGAGGCGATCGAGAATACGGTAAAGGGTCTCGCTGCCGCTTCGGGATATATTCGCGGGCAGCTTGGCCGCCGCCTGACCATACACACGCTGCCGGAATTGCATTTTGTGCATGATACGTCGACTGCGCGCGGCATGGAGTTGTCCAAACTGATCGATGAAGCGAATGCCAGCCGGGCCAGGGATTCGGATCAAGATTGATTCATGGCGACAATCCCGCCCAAGAAAATTCGTGTTCCGGTGCATGGCGTTTTATTGCTCGATAAGGCGGCCGGCCATTCCAGCAATGATGTGCTCATCAAGGCCAAGCGCCTGCTGAATGCCCAAAAGGCCGGGCATACCGGCACGCTGGACCCGTTTGCGACAGGTTTGCTGCCTTTGTGCTTTGGCGAGGCCACCAAGTTTGCGCAGGATTTGCTGGAGGCCGACAAGACCTACGAAACGCTGGTGCATCTGGGCGTAACAACCAATACAGGCGATACCGAAGGCGAGATCGTCGCTACCGCGGCGGTAGCCGTCACCCGGGCGCAGATCGAGGCCGTTCTGGAAAAATTTCGCGGCACCATCGATCAGGTTCCGCCGATGCATTCAGCCTTGAAGCGGGATGGCAAACCCTTGTACGAGTATGCGCGTGCCGGCATTACGCTGGAGCGGGTAGCGCGCCGCGTGACGATTCATCGACTGGAGTTTCTCGACTATCTGGCGCCGTATCTGCGCCTGCGCGTTTGCTGCAGCAAGGGTACCTATATCCGGGTGCTTGGCGAAGAGATAGGCGCCGCGCTCGGCTGTGGCGCGCATTTGAATGCATTGCGCCGGATTCAGGTCGGCGCGCTTGCGCTGGATGGCGCGCTAACGTTGGAGGCATTGGGCGATCTGTCTGAACCTCAACGCGTGCAAAGCCTGGCGCCGGTCGATGCCCTGTTGTCTTCTTTTCCGAAAGTGGTATTGTCAGCCGATCTGGCATCGCGCTTTTTGCATGGACAAAGGCTTGCTTTGGGCAAGGAAGAGGTGCCGATTCCCGAGCAGGAAGGCAGGGTGCGCGTCTATCGCGGCAGCGATGGGCAACTGCTTGGCACCGGGCAAATGAAAGAATTCGGCGTGCTTGCGCCCGAGAGACTGGTTTCGACCGAGAATCATTAGCGGAACCGTGCGGGCAATGGATTTCGCTGTCATCAAGCGGTCAAATCGCTCCACTATGCTGCATTTGCCTCGAATTCCTCTGCAAGGGCAGTATTTTCGACATTTTTTTGCGCCGCAACATGCTATACTATGCGGTTCCCCAATTTTGCACACAACAGAGCACAACCGTAATAAACTATCACTATGTCAAATACAAAACGCGCCATTCGCAACATCGCTATCATCGCCCACGTTGACCACGGCAAGACGACGCTCGTCGATCAATTGCTGCGCCAGTCCGGCACGTTCCGTGAAAATCAGCATGTCGATACCCGCGTGATGGACTCCAACGATCTTGAAAAAGAGCGTGGAATCACGATTTTGTCGAAGAATTGCGCAGTCGAGTATAACGACACCCATATCAATATCGTCGACACGCCCGGCCATGCCGACTTCGGCGGCGAGGTAGAGCGCGTATTGTCGATGGTCGACAGCGTATTGTTGCTGGTCGATGCGCAAGAAGGCCCGATGCCGCAAACGCGTTTCGTCACCCGTAAAGCATTGGCGCTCGGTTTGAAGCCTATCGTCGTGCTCAATAAAATCGATCGTCCCGGCGCGCGTCCCGAGTGGGCCATCAATGCAACGTTTGAATTGTTCGACAAGCTTGGCGCAACCGAAGAGCAGCTCGATTTCCCGGTAGTCTATGCGTCTGCGCTGCATGGCTATGCCGGCCTCGACGCTACGGTTCGCGCAGGCGACATGAAGCCGCTGTTCGAGGCGATTCTGAAGCACGTTCCGGCGCGCGAGGACGATCAGGACGGTCCTTTGCAGTTGCAGATTACTTCGCTGGATTACTCGTCGTACGTCGGCAAGATCGGCATTGGCCGCATTACCCGCGGCCGGGTAAAGGCGCTGCAAGACGTTATCATCATGGATGGACCGGAAGGAACGCCGAAGAAGGCACGCGTCAACCAGGTGCTCAATTTTAAAGGTCTGGAACGCGTGCTGGTCGATGAAGCCGTTGCCGGCGACATCGTTTTGATCAACGGTATCGAAGAAATCGGAATCGGCACCACGGTGTGCTCGCCGGACAAGCCGGACGCCCTGCCGATGCTGACGGTCGATGAGCCGACGCTGACCATGAATTTCATGGTGAATAATTCGCCGCTGGCCGGACGGGAAGGAAAATACGTCACCAGCCGGCAGTTGCGCGAGCGTCTTGACCGCGAATTGAAAGCCAATGTCGCGTTGCGCGTGGCGCCGACCGATGACGATACGATTTTCGAAGTGTCGGGACGCGGCGAATTGCACCTGACGATCCTGATCGAGAACATGCGCCGCGAGGGGTTCGAATTGGCAGTATCGCGTCCGCGCGTCGTGTTCAAGATGGTCGATGGCGTGCGCCATGAACCGTTCGAATTGCTGTCCGTCGACATCGAAGAAGCCAATCAGGGCGGTGTGATGGAAGAGTTGGGGCGCCGCCGCGGCGATTTGCAAAACATGGAGTCCGACGGCAAGGGCCGGGTTCGTCTGGAATACCGGATTCCCGCGCGCGGCCTGATCGGCTTTCAGGGCGAATTCATGACGTTGACGCGCGGCACCGGTTTGATGAGTCATATTTTCGATGAATACGCGCCTGTGGATAATTCCAAAGGCGAGATGGCCAGCCGTCGCAATGGCGTGCTGATTTCCCAGGACGATGGCGCGGCAGTTGCCTACGCAATCTGGAAGTTGCAGGATCGCGGCCGCATGTTCGTGGTCCACAACGACCCTGTCTACGAAGGCATGATCATCGGTATTCACTCGCGCGACAATGATCTGGTCGTTAACCCGATCAAAGGCAAGCAATTGACTAATGTGCGTTCGTCCGGCACCGATGAAGCGGTGCGGCTGGTGCCGCCGATTCAGATGTCGCTCGAATATGCAGTTGAATTTATCGACGATGACGAATTGGTTGAAATTACGCCGAAAA
>JBIODP010000224.1:0-4503 GCA_044445195.1 Burkholderiales bacterium
GCTTGCAATTACATCCAGCACTTCCCGATCCGGTTCAAAATTGAGCAGCGCTGCAATGGCCTTTCCCGTCATCTGGATCAGACGTTCGCGATCGATGCTTTTTTCGGTCTGCATGTAGTCCTCGAAAATCACCTCTCGCGGAACACCGAGGGCCGAGAGCATCATGGCAATCACAAATCCGGTGCGATCCTTGCCCGCAGAACAGTGCACCAGCACCGGCAAGCCGCCATCGGCATCGCCTGACAGCATGTGCGAGAAAATGCGCGCAAGCGGCTTGGCGAAGGTCTGGGGAAACGCGCTATAGCTTGCCATCATCATTGATCTGGCTCCTTGCGCATCCGGCTTTGTTCGCATGATGTCCAGCAGTGTGCGATTATTCGCGCGCACATCTGCGCCGATATCCAATTCCAGGCGCTGAGTGGACGTTCCCTGCGGCCAGCGGCTGGGATGCAATAGGCGTTCCCTTTCGCTACGCAGATCGCAGACCAGGCGAATATCCAGCGCTCGAAGGGCATCGAGGTCGGAATCGGTCAGCGCATGAAGTCCCTGAGAGCGGAATACGCGTCCGGGCCGAATGCTTCGTCCGTCGGGAGTTGCATAGCCGCCCAATTCGCGGAAGTTGGGGGCGCCTGTTAATTTTGGCAAAGCGTACATGATAGTGAGCTAGTGCGTGGGCAAGTGCATGAGCAAGTGCGGAATGATGGGCCAGGCAATAGACTACTCGATTTCGCGCTTTTATGCATCCATTCGAGCTTGCCTGTGTTCGAGTTCGCAACAGCATCAGCCCGCAACAGTGTCCGCTATCCGGTCGGCCAGAACCGAAATTGGCAGGTGAGGCGAGAATTTCCGCTTAAGATTGGGTTGCTGACCAACGGCGCCAATTTGCCATCATCCGAAGTACGCCATCAACCGGTCGAACCGCAAACAAATTGCGCGGTCAACGTCTGCTCACCCAAATTGCGGTTGTTGATGCCTCGCTATTGGCGGCAAGAGATATTTTACAATCGACTAGTCGCCGCCCAAAATTCGTACCGTCACTCGCGACCCCTTGCCGGCATTCGATGCACCGCATTCGGCAACGGTCCGATAGGCGTCTTCCCATGCGCGATCTTCACCGTTGGTCAAGAAGATCCTTTAGTCTTTTTGGCTCTTCTATTATTCAAGTCGGCACTTGGTCAGTGCGATGCCTCATGTTGCAACAAGTTATTGATTGCGCGAAGGGCGTTCTCGTCCAGGCTGCCGGTTGCTTCCGCTAACCGCAATCCGTCGAGAGCAACTACAATCCGCGCTTCCAGCAAAGATAGTTCGGCACGGGTTGCATCGCTTTCTGCGTTGAGCAAATCGAGCGTGGTACGATCGCCCACCGTGCGCCCGAGCCGCGTCGCCGCAAGCCTGGATTGGCTGGCCTTATGCGCCTGTTCCAATGCCGAGACCCGACTGACGCCGGTCGTCATTCCGAGCCATGCTGTGCGCGTTTGCAACGCGATTTGTTGACGCAAAAGTTCGCCTTCCGAGCGCGCCTTATCAACCAAATGCAGGGCTTCTTCATGTTTGGCGCTGCGGTAGCCGCCGGTAAAAATCGGGATCGTGAGTTGTACTCCGATCATCCGCTCGCTTACACTGTTTTCGGCATTCCCGAAATCACCGCTGCCGGATAAGCGGTCATGCCCCATCTGCGCGACGAGGTCAAGTGTCGGTGCGCTCAACGCACCGTGTTTGGCCACTTCTTCACGCGCTACGCTCTGGCTTTTTTCCTGTATCAATAGGGCAGGGTTATGCAACAAAGCCTCCGTCAGACAATTGGTTAGCGGAGGCAAAGGGCGTGGCAAAACGTCGGCGTTTGATCGAAGCACGGCCAATTCCTTTGTTTCGTTGCCTGTTAAATCGGAGAAGGCGACTTGTTTAAGCTGCAAGTCTGTTTCCGCCGCCATGACCTGCGCCTTGATGTTTTCAGCGCTTGCCGCTGCTTCATACGTATCGACGACTGGCACGCTGCCGATCTGGAAGCGGTCCTTCGCCTCGTCCAGCGCATGGTCGACGGCAGTTTGCTGTTGCCGCAGCAGGCGCAATGTTTCAGTTGCCACAAGCACGTCGAAGTAGCGTTGCGCAACCCGCATCATCAACTGTTGCCGTGCGTTCTCCCATTCGGCATCGGCCATTTCGGCCGCAAGCGACAACTGGCGGCTCTGGGCCAATAGCTCGCCGTTGATCAACGGCTGTTTCGCATTCAATGCGTAACGCTCCATGTTGCCATCGTGGATCGATGTGTCGAATGCGACTCCGTTGGATCGACCGAAACCGGGCGCCGAAAATTGCACGCCAGTCATGCTGGTGTCGTTGCTCATGCGCCCGGCGCCAGCGGTCAGCGCGACCGATGGTCGCCACAGTGCTTTGGCCTGATCGCGGCGTGTGCTGCCGGCCTCAAATGCCGCCTGCGCCGCCGCATATTCCGGATCATGCGATTGTGCCGCCTGCCATGCCTGCAGCAAGTCGCTGGCGCCAGCGGGAATCGCAACCATCATCGGAAGTGCCAAAGCGAGAACAATCAATGCGCGCTTCATGCTTCGCCTCGTTTTGTGTGGCTGTGCACCCATGCAACCAGCTCGCGCTCGGATACGGCGCCTGACCGCCGCGCAATCTCCTGTCCGTGCCGGAACAATATCAGAGTCGGAATGCTGCGGATCGCATAGCGGGCGCTGGCGCTCGGGCAAGCATCGCTATCGACCTTGACAAAGCGCACATCGGGCAGGCTTCGAGCCGCTGCCTCGAACTGCGGCGCCATGGCCTTGCATGGTCCGCACCAGTCTGCCCAGAAGTCGACTAGCACCGGCAATTCGGTCTTCGCCAGAAACGGCGGCAATGAAATGTCATTGAGACTGACCGGCTGAGCTGCCATCAAGACGCCGCCGCATTTGCCGCAGACCGGATTGTCATGCAGACGGGCTTCGGGAACACGGTTGGTGGCGCCGCAAAGAGGGCAGACGAGATGCATTGAATTCTCCTTTTAGCAGCCGGGACGCACACCGAGCTTGCGCAAAATGTTTTCCATCAAGCACCACTTGGTGAAGCCGCTCTGTAACAGATTGGCTCCCACAAACGCGGTAAATGCCAACCACCATTGGTTGACATAGAGTGGGCTGCCAGGAATGCCGAGAGCGAGCGAAAGCAGGATAAATGCGCCGGCGATGATACGGACGACTTGCCAGGAACTCATGGTGTTTCTCCTTTTTGCAAAATGAAATCGATGCGGTTGCGGTAAGCGGTAAAGTACAGTAGCGGGATCACCACCAGCGTCAGCATGGTGGATACCAGAATCCCGAAGATCAACGAGATCGCCAGGCCGTTGAAGATCGGGTCATCCAGGATGAAGAGTGCGCCGAGCATCGCCGCCAGACCGGTCAACATGATCGGTTGCGCGCGCGTAACGGCGGAATTTACGACTGCTTCCTTGAACGGCAGACCGGCGCGCACTTGTAAATTGATAAAATCGACCAGCAGGATTGAGTTGCGCACGATAATCCCGGCCAGCGCAATCATGCCGATCATGCTGGTGGCAGTGTACTGCGCGCCCAGCAGCGCGTGGCCCGGCATGACGCCGATAATCGTAAGAGGGATCGGCGCCATGATGATTAACGGCGTAAGGTAGGAGCCGAATTGCGCGACAACCAGCAAGTAGATCAGTATCAATCCGACCGCATAGGCGGCGCCCATGTCGCGGAAGGTTTCGTAGGTGATCTGCGATTCGCCGTCCCACTTGATCGCATAGTCGCGGTATGGATCTTCCGGTTGATGGATGAAGTATTCGGCCAGCGTGCCGCCGCCCGGCGTGGCGATCGCGGAAATTTCCTTGCGCATTGCAAACATGCCGTACAAAGGACTATCGACTTTTCCCGCCATGTCGGCCACGACGTAATTCACCGGAAGCAGATCCTTGTGATATACCGGCTGTTCGCGCAGGGTGTCGCTGACGCCAACCAGTTCGCGGATTGGCACCAGCTTGCCCGATGCCGCGCGCACCGTCAGTTGCAGTAACGTATTCAGATCGCCTTGGCGTTCGGCAGGAAGTTGCAAGATGGCGGCAGCCGGATACTTGCTTTCGTCGTGCAGGTAGATCGCCGCTTCGCCCGCCAACCCCGCATGCAAGGTGGCGACGACGGCCTGCTGCGACACGCCGAGGAGCGCGGCCTTGCGGCGGTCGACCAGCAGCATGGTCTTGGGCGCTGCGACGATGCTGCTGTCGTCGATATCGACCACGCCGGCAGTTCTTTCGAACACGGCGCGCACTGCTTTGGCGACGGTATGCCGGCCTTCCGCTTCGGGGCCGTAAATCTCCGCGACGATAGGCGCCAAGACCGGCGGCCCCGGCGGCACTTCCACAATTTTGACATTCGCGCCGAAGCGCCGTCCGATCTGCTGCAGCGCCGGACGCACGCGGGTGGCGATCGCATGGCTTTGGTCTTTGCGCAAGTGCTTGTCGACCAAATTCACCTGGATGTCTCCTAC
>JBIODP010000225.1:0-4501 GCA_044445195.1 Burkholderiales bacterium
CCTGTGCCTGACGAGCCGCTTATAACGTCGATCGCGTTGTAACCCTTGAACACCGACATATCGTAGATTTCAGCAGTGTTTGAGCTGTTCCCAGTCACGCCGAAGGTCGTGAAGCCAGTTACATGGGCCACTGTTCCGGTTGGAGTAAAGGTTGCCGCATCGCCAGACAGGATGATTTCATTATCGGTTGCCGAACCGCCGGTGACGGCTTTGGTTTGGTCGGCAGTGATCGTGATGATGTCCTGACCGGTCGAACCAGCGAACGTATCCAGCCCATTGCTATGCAACGTGGTGGTGATCGTGCCGCTCGATGTGGTGGTGAAGGCCAAGGTCGTGCCGGATGCAGTCAAACCGGAAATGTCGCCGTCGAAGCCGGCTGCGCCGCTGATGGTGATCGTCGTCAGCGAAGTGGGCAAATAATCCAGAGTAAGCGTCTGGGTGCCGGCAACGGTCAAGGTAGTCAAGATATCGAGGTAGCTGCCATCGTTATTACTGTAATTGTAATACCCATCCAAGTAGGACGCTGTGGCGCCGCCTGTCGTGATATTCAAGGTCGTAACACCATGGGTGCCGACGTTGTATTCGTAAATGCCGCTGGAGTCCGTCAGACCGTTCAGATTCAGCGCCAGCGTGCTGATCGAAGTTGCGCCTTCGTTGTAAATATCGACACCGTCGCCATAGCCCGCCAGTGTCAGGCTGGACAACACCGCGCTGTTGATTTCCGCGCCGGCGCTATAGTTATTTAACGTTACCGAGGTGATGGTAGTCGAAGCGTATGGAGTGGTCCAGTACCAACTATGACCGCCGGAAACTTGGCCGCCAATTTCCACATAGCCGTCATTAACCTCGGCAACACCTGCCGTTGCAGCAACAGCAGCGGTGCCAGGAGTGGTAACCGCCGAATAACCAGGCCCGCCTGGGGTAACCACCGCTGCAGTTGCAGCTTGCGCAGCGGCAGCAGCAATCGCAGTGGGTGAATAAGTCTGATTGACGGTAACGGACGTTGCCGTGCCGCCGTCCAGAACGACAACGTCGTTGTTCGGGCTCTGATAAACGTAAGTATAAGCGCCGATGGCTGCCGTGGATGCTGCGCTTGTTGTCACCACATTATTGACGACGACGGACGAGCCGCCTTGCACAAACACGGAATCGGTAGCAAAGTAATGCGATCCAGATCCGGAGTAGGTCAGGTTGAGATCATTATTCACCGTCACAACGCCGGTTGCGCCCATGACGCCAATCGTGGCCCGGTAGCCTTCGTACTGATGACTGGCATTGACCAGGGAATTGATCGTTACGTCTGTGCCACCGGTAACGTAGATGTTGCTTTGGTCGTAGCTGCTGGAATTGACGTAGGTGTCGGTTGCATTCACGATCACGGCGCCGGTCGCAGTAACGTTGATGTCGCTGCTGCCGGAACCGGTGGTGCGAGTGTAATCATTGGCGCTATCGGAACGCGTGGAATTGATAGTAACCGCGCCGCCGGTAACGTCGATGCCGCCAAATGAGTTGTCAGACCAGCCAGTGGTTTGCGTGTCATTGACCACCACCGTCGCGCCGGGACTGGCAACAGTGATGTCGCCGACGTTGCCGTAATAGGTATTGCCTGTTGCGGTGATCGTGACGGACGTGCCGCCATTGACCGTTAAATTTTGTTCATCGTTCAAATTATCACCGGTCACTGTCACGGCGGTGTTGGCGCCGGCGGTAATGGTCGAGTCCCGGTTATACCAGTTCGTGCCGGTCTCGGCGATGTTGACATTCAACGCCGTCACGCTGGACCAGCCTGAAGTATCGACCGACTGATCAGCCGATGAACTAATATTGATGGTCTGAATGTTGGTCAGCGTAACGCCTGCCGCAAGACTGCTGCCATCACTGATGACATTCAAGACGTTGTTGACGGTATGGGAGCTGCCGGTCAGGTTGTCGAACGGAACCAGCGTCGAGCCATCATTGGAATTTCCGCTATTGCTGTTGATGGCGTTGAAAATCTGCGCTGACAGCGAAACCGGGTTGCCGTTGAGCACGACCGGCGCAACAGGCTGGCTCACGACGGCTGCAATGGCCACCGACTCAGACCCGCCCGGAGCGACAGCCGCCGCTTCGGTGGCGGCGCTGGTAATAGTAGCGAGCCAATTTTTACCGGTTGCAAAAGCGCCCGATGTGCTGTTGTAAGCAAGGATTGCCGAGGTGCTGGTGGAAACATCGGTATCGAATTGGTCTGCGGCAGCTACCTTTGCTGCGACGACGGCTGCGTCGGCGGCAGATGCGTTGGCGATCAGCGTCGCGGCGAGATTATTGACAGTGATTGCGCCGCTCAGAATCGCCTCGGTCCAGTAAAGCTGGCCTGCCGGCAAAGCCTGGCGTCCAAACAGGTTCTCGAAAAAATTGTTGACGAGCGCACCGGCGGTGTCAGGGGTCAGCGCGGTGGGCACCAGACCCGGAATTTGCGCCACGAGTTCAGGACTATTGGCAAAATAGGTGCCGATGCTGTCCAGCGACAGGCCACTTTGCGCTTGACCATACCAGTAAGCCAAACCGGCTGGAGCTGCGGGGCGGCCAAAATACGCAATGTACAACTCTTGAATTTGGTCAGTTGTTACGCTTGATGCTGTCATGAGGAGCTCCTAAATAGGGTAATGGGGTAATCGGTAACGGCCGAGGTACATTTCAAAACGATCAACACTACAGTGAAAATTGAAATTTACCAAAAAATACACGCGTATGGTGCCAGATGATTTTATTGATTAATGTGACGACGATCACATCAATCAATAAAAATTCTCTGGCGACGCATAACTAATAGCGCCCAGTCCGGATGCCAGCAGAAATTATGCGAGAAAATGGCGAAGAAAGCAACGGCGTTTTCGTAATAAATAATGAACAATGTCGATTGCATCAATCAAACAACAAAATAAACTTGCCGGCCAAGCGAAACTGTCCTGTAGTTGCCGATTGCCAGCAAGCGGATCGCTACTTTTTCCAATAGGTTACGCCGACGGCCGAAGTCTGGGGGTTGAGGTAACCTTGAAAAATATAGGCGGCGCTGCCGCCGGAGTCGGAACTGAGCGCGCCTTTGACGACCATGTTGTTACCGTCGAAAAATAACGGGGCGCCGACCAGACGCCCATCGGCGGTGACGTTGCCGGAAGAATGGAGATTGACCGTCCCCCCGCTTGCAGAAGGCTGATTCAGCAGATCGAATCCGGTGGTGAAACCGGCAGTGGCAAAATTGACTTGCAGCCGACCGTTGGCGAGCGTGGCAGGCGTCATGGCCTGCGTCGCGCTGTTGACGACATACGCATCGCTTTGCTGAAGGGTGAAGCCCATCGTCCCTTGCGCCGGCACTTGCCACGCACTGCCGACTGGCCGCACGACGGCAAAATAGGCGTTTTCCGCCACCACTTCATTATGCGGATCGAGTACCGCCGACCGCGCGAGGGTGGGCGCCTGATCCAGCAGCGTCTGGTAGCGGCCCCAAGTGATCGGATGCGGCACATCGACTGGAACAACCACCACGGGGGGCGACGGCACAACCGGGACGGGTGGCGCAACCGGTGGCGGTGCGGTTTCCAGCAAATTCAGGGCAACGCTCTTTTCGGGGTCCAAGCTCGGGCTGATGATGCTTTGCGCTTTAGCGACAGGTTCGTTGATGAGAGGCGGGCTTAAGGTATCCGGCAACAAATTATTGCTTTTAAGCAGCGTTGGCGCGGCCTGTCCTTTGCGCACTTCCAACAGTTGCCCACGCTGCCCGGCATGCAATTCGCTGCTGGCGCCGCCTTCGCACGGGCCGAAGCCAGCCGGCGCGCAAGCGCCGCCGAAACTGCTGACCACGACGCCGCCGGATACCACGGTGACGCGCGAAATATCCTGGCTGGTATAGACAGTAAAGTCAGTGCCGCGTACGCCAATCGCGGCGACCGGCGTATTAAAACGGAAATTTTCCCTCGCCTGCTTCACCGCCTTGCCGGAAATCTGGCGCGCAACGCCGTTCGTCAATTCAAATTTGATGCGGGTATTGGCAGGGGTTTGGCCGTCCACATGGTAGGCCACGATACGCGCGCGGCTGTCCGGCCGCAAGATGAGAAACCCGTCGTCGATAGTCTTCAGGTAAACGTAACCATCAGCGCCGGTGGAAATATCGTCGCCTTCCTGTACCGCATGACCGATCTGCACGGCCACGCCATGCACTTTGACCTGGCCTGCCAGGAATACGATGCGACCGGCTTCGTCCGCGCAGGCCACGCTCGCAGTGGCAAGCATGCCGAGGCACGCGAAGAATCGAACGATGATTCGCGTTGCCAAACAGGATGTGAAGCTGGTTTTGAAGCGGAGCAACATGAAAAGCCTCCCTCCCTTATTTAACTATTGTCCACCTCGAATTGAGGAGATTCTGTGATCGCCATCACATTTTACCCCCATTCACTGCCTTTTTAACGGTGTTTCAAAAGTTCTTCCATTGCCAGCTTACCTGCAATTGGCGGTCTCTATATTGGAA
>JBIODP010000226.1:0-4483 GCA_044445195.1 Burkholderiales bacterium
AGCTCGTCGGGCTCATAACCCGAAGGTCGCAGGTTCAAATCCTGCCCCCGCAACCAAGTCTTAAATAAGTCTTAAATTTATCTCGCCCAATCATTACACCTCCTCTAAACACGGGCGACGGAAAGTAATATCAACGGGTTCTTAAACCGGACAGTGCGTAAGATGGCTGTCGTTGAACATAATTTCTGCAAACTGTTACTAATTATTTGCACATAGCCGCACGAGATGCACATGAATACTGCTGAGGCGAAGAAGGTCCTCGAAACCGCACTGTTATGCGCGCATGAGCCGTTGTCCATCAACGAGATGAAGAAGCTCTATGGTGAGGAAGGTGACGATGCGATCGACACCGAAACGATCCGGCAAATGCTGGAGGAATTGCGTAGCGATTGGTTGGGAAGGGGTATTGAGGTCGTCAGTTTATCGACCGGTTGGCGCTTTCAGAGCCGCCCTGAAATGAAAAAGTATATGGAGCGCCTTAATCCGGAGAAGCCGCCGAAATATTCGCGCGCCACACTGGAAACGCTTGCCATTATTGCGTATCGGCAACCGGTTACGCGCGGCGACATCGAGGAAATCCGGGGTGTTACCGTGAATTCGCAAACGATCAAAATGCTTGAAGAGCGCGGTTGGATAGAATCGATAGGGCACCGCGATGTGCCAGGACACCCCGCTTTGCTTGCTACAACCAGGCAATTTCTGGACGACCTCAGCTTGACGTCGCTGGATCAATTGCCGCCGTTGCAGCAAGTGGCGAAAGGCGATGCGTCCGGCAGTGCATTGCTCGACATGCAGGCACAGGACGCCTCGCTTCACGCGAACCCGGATCAAGCCGCCATTGATTTTGCCATTATGCTCGATCAAGGCGGCGTTGCCGATTCCGGGCAGCAAGCAACACTGATTGCAGAGGGCGACGCTGCCGAATCTGCAATCAACAGTAACAACGATACAATTATTGTAACAACTACCGAAGTTCACCCTTCCGATCCTATGCAAGATGCTGCAACAGATCGGCAAAATTACGATGCGAACAATGAATCAGTCTATCCCCGATAATACTCCAGTGGTCGAACCAATCGCAGCCGATGCCCAACCGACTGAGGTTAAAGAGGCATTGCCGGGAAATGACAGGCAGAGCAGACTGGATAAGCAGCAAGCTGCGACTGGCGGTAGTGGCAATGTCAATAAATCTGCCAAGCGAGGCGTGCGTGGTCCGCACTCCTTGCGGCGGACACGCATGCAGCCGCGCTCGAGCGAACGGGACCCGGTGATATCGGCTCAGGCAGCCACCGAACCGCGTGAAGTTCCCTATTCAAATTCGCAAGTTGTTGCAGGAGATGCAACTATTCTGTCGGATGACGGGCGGTTACAAAAAACACGTAATCCGCGCAATCGGGAAGAGGGGAAAAAGGTAACGCTGAAGCAACGCACGAAGCAGGGTGCAGGCAAGGCGCAGCAGACTGGCTTCAAACCGGTGGATGCTGAAGAAGTATTTGCCTTTGTTACTTCCGATGCATTCGACCAGCCAGAGGTGGGCGAAGATGCCGCTGGAAGCGACCGGCGGCACGCGCGTCCCGGGACTGCCAAGAGCCCGCGCCGGGATTTGACTGCGGATGACGATGCGCCAAAATTGCATAAAGTGTTAGCGGAAGCGGGTCTCGGTTCGCGCCGCGATATGGAGGAACTGATTATTGCCGGTCGCGTTTCGGTCAACGGCGAACCGGCTCACATCGGCCAGCGTATTCTGCCGACAGATATGGTGCGCATTAATGGCAAGCTCATTCAGCGCAAGGTAAGCAACCGTCCGCCACGCGTGCTGATCTACCACAAGCCCGCCGGTGAAATTGTCAGTACCGACGATCCTGAAGGCCGACCATCGGTATTTGACCGCTTGCCTACCATGAAAGCGGGGAAATGGCTGGCGGTTGGCCGGCTCGACTTCAACACGGAAGGTTTGCTGCTGTTTACCACCTCGGGAGATTTGGCAAATCGCCTGATGCACCCCAGGTACGGCATCGATCGCGAATACGCAGTGCGTACGCTGGGCGAGCTGGAAGAAGGCATGCGTCAAAAGCTGCTATCCGGCGTCGAACTGGAAGACGGTACCGCGAATTTCTCAAAAATCGCCGATGGCGGCGGCGAGGGCATCAACAAATGGTATCGCGTCGTGATTGGCGAAGGCCGCAACCGCGAAGTGCGACGCATGTTTGAAGCGATCGGCTTGACGGTGTCACGCCTGATCCGCACGCGTTATGGCGCATTGACTTTGCCGCACGGCTTGAAGCGTGGGCGTTGGGAAGAGATGGATGAGCATGCGGTGCGTGATTTGCTGCGTCTTTCCGGGCTGGAGAAGGCAGGATCGGCGGGGTCCGTGGGTAGAAGCGGCAAGCCTGAACAAGGTGAGCGCCAGGGGGGCATGGAGCATAATGATTTCGGCAAGGGGCAGCGTCGCGGCCAGGGTCAAAATCAATGGCAAGGCCCTGGGCAAGGGCGCGCTCCAGCACGGGCTCCAGGGTCTGGACAGCCGCGCAGCCGCCAGCCGGATCCACTGCAAACAGCACTGGGCTTTCCCGGCATGGGGCAGCCGCGTCGCAGTTCCGGCTTGGGGCGAGGCGGACCGGGCGGCAGCCAGGGTGGATATGGTGGCCGCAGCGGTGGACAAGGTGGAACAGGTGGACATGGGGCCCAAGGCTTGCCTCGTCGACGTCCCAAAGGTTGATGGAAAAACACCGTCCCGTAAAAAACATTCCCGCATGGAAAGTAAATGGTGGAATTGCCGGGGTTTGCTGCTGATTTCGCTTTCAATCAAGCAACGTATCACAGGCGAGCGTTATATCACCCAGAATCACTGATACGCCATTGCGGGACATGAACTAATCGAGTATAATCTATCAGTTAACAAAGAGTCGCCTTGAGCAGACTTTCTGTGGGAAAACAATGCAGATTGCGGGAGTTATCTAAAGATGGGCATCTGCCCATTTTTTTTTTTGGTTCTCTGATTGTGTACACAGAAACGGCGCAGAACAGGCGAGGCGAATGAAATTGGGTGTGGCATATTTGGAGAGTTGCTTTGCTGTTGCAGGAATTGATTGAAAAAACGGTCGCTGGCATGGGCTACGAGCTTGTCGATTTCGAGCAGGCTGCGCGTGGCCTGGTGCGCGTGCGCATCGATTTTGCGCAGGCGGATGCAGAGACCGGCAATATCACGGTAGAGGATTGCGAGAAGGTCACGCATCAACTGCTCCATGTTCTGACCGTTGAAAATGCGTCGTATGAGCGCCTTGAGGTATCCTCTCCAGGCTTGGATCGCCCGCTCAAGCGGTTTGCCGATTATGTTCGTTTTGCAGGGCAGGAGGCGCTCATCAAGCTACGCTTGCCGATGCCGGGCGCAGCACACCGCAAATCGTATCAAGGTGTATTGCATGCACCGGACGGCGATAAGCTGAAACTGGAATTTGATGGAAATGATGGACCGGCGATGCTGGAATTTACGCTGGTCGATGTAGACAAGGCACGGTTGGTGCCGAAAGTGGACTTTAGGAGTCGCAAAGCATGAGTCGCGAAGTTTTATTGTTGGTCGATGCGCTAGCGCGTGAAAAAAATGTCGATAAAGAGATCGTCTTCGGGGCGCTTGAGCATGCGCTTGCGCAGGCGACCAAAAAGCGCTACGCGGGAGACGTTGACATCCGGGTTGCGATTGATCGTGATAGCGGAGAGTTCGAGTCTTTCCGCCGTTGGCATGTCGTGCCGGACGAGGCAGGCTTGCAATTGCCCGACCAGGAAATTTTGCATTTCGAGGCCAAAGAGCAAATTGGCGACATTGAAGTCGATGATCATATTGAAGAACTGATCGAATCGGTCGATTTTGGCCGACGCTTTGCGCAGGATACCAAGCAAGTCGTATTACAGCGCATTCGCGATGCGGAACGCGAGCAAATTCTGGCCGATTTCCTGGAGCGCGGCGACTCGCTGGTCACCGGTACCATCAAGCGCATGGAGCGCGGCGATGCGATTGTCGAGTCCGGCAAGATTGAAGCCCGCTTGCCGCGCGACCAGATGATTCCTAAAGAGAATTTGCGTATCGGCGACCGGGTTCGCGCATTCATCCTGCGTATCGATCGTAATGCGCGTGGGCCGCAAGT
Organism: Burkholderiales bacterium; assembly: GCA_044445195.1. Classification (GTDB taxonomy): domain Bacteria; phylum Pseudomonadota; class Gammaproteobacteria; order Burkholderiales; family Burkholderiaceae_D; genus PKWO01. The sequence continues at coordinate 4,143 of JBIODP010000226.1, forward strand.
AATCCTGTCGCGAACAGCGCCCGAATTCATCATGAAATTGTTCGAGTTGGAAGTGCCTGAGATCGAGCAAGGTTTGCTGCAAATTAAATCGGCTGCGCGCGACCCTGGCGTGCGAGCCAAGATTGCCGTGTTCACCAGCGACAAGCGGATTGATCCGATTGGGACCTGTGTCGGCATGCGCGGTTCGCGGGTGCAGGCGGTTACCGGTGAGTTGGGCGGCGAGCGCGTCGATATCGTATTGTGGTCGGAAGATCCTGCGCAGTTCGTGATTGGCGCGTTGGCTCCGGCCAATGTTTCATCCATCATGGTCGATGAAGAGAAGCATGCAATGGATGTGGTGG
>JBIODP010000227.1:0-4483 GCA_044445195.1 Burkholderiales bacterium
GGCCAATCCGCTGGCAACCATCCTTTCCGTCGCCATGATGTTGCGCTACACCTTCAATAACGTCGATGCCGCGAACCGCATTGAAACTGCAATCAAGAAGGTGCTGGCCGCAGGCTACCGCACAGGCGACATCTTCGAGTCGGGCATGCAAAAGGTGTCGTGTTCCGGGATGGGCGATCAGGTGGTGGCGGCCCTTCGCTGACCGCAGGCCTGGACAGACGTCAAGTCAAGGCCGGCTTGGGGCGCTGGCCTTGACCTGAGCTTCGTTGGCGACTGGTTTTTTGGGCTCGGTCACGAAGCCCATTTTACTCAGTCCATTGGTTTGGGCGGCAGACATGACTTCCGCGACGACTTCAAAGCGGGTCGATTTGTCGGCCCGCAACTGCAATTCCGGTTGCGGTTTTTTTTGTGCGGCAGCGGCTAATTTTTGGTTCAACTGGTCTGCGGTAATCTGAATCTTGTCCCAGTAAATATTGCCTGCGCCATCGATCGACAGGGAAATCGTTTCCGGCTTTTCCGGCGCCGTCCCCGCTTGCGCGGTCGGCAGGTCGAGTTTGATCGCGTGCGTGAAAAGCGGGGCCGCGATGATGAAGATCACCAGCAGCACCAGCATCACATCCACCATAGGCGTGACATTGATGTCCGCCATCGGCGCCGGCTGTTTATTGTCGCTGAATCCGCCAAAAGACATATCGTTTCTCCGCTTAGCGAATTTTGCTTGTCGCCGCTTGTTGCTATTGGCAACTACTTGCCGACGCGGGCGCCGGTGGTCAGATGGGCGTGCAGATCGTGGGCAAATGCATCCAGTTCCGCCAGCGTCACCCGGTTGACCCGCGTGAAGGCGTTATACGACAGCACCGCAGGAATCGCAACAGTCAGGCCCAATGCGGTCATGATCAACGCTTCGCCAACCGGCCCCGCGACTTTATCGATTTGCACGGTTCCGGCCAGCGATACAGCTGCCAGCGCATGATAAATTCCCCAGACCGTGCCAAGCAGGCCGACGAAAGGGGCGGTTGCGCCTACCGACGCCAGCAAGGTCAATCCGGCTTCGATCCGGGACGATACCCGATTGATTTCGCGGCGCAGCGTGCGCGTGATCAATTCGCCGGGGTCCGAGGAAGCGTTCAGGGAACCGGCCTGGGCCTTGACGTTGGCGGCCTCCACGCTTTGCACCGCCAGCGGCGCGTAAACATTTTCATGGTCGACGTGCTTGAGCAGTACGATGGCATCCGCTAAAGTAGGCGCCTTCCAGAAAGCTTCCAGCGCTCCGGCGCTCCGGCGTATCTGCCAGGAGCTCCATGTTTTGGAAATGATGTAGTACCAGCTGACGACCGACATCAGCAATAGCATGCAGGCAACCGCATGCGTGATGGCGTCGCCTTGCGCCCAGTAATGTGCAATTCCGACGGTTTGGTTCATAAAATATCCTGAAGGCAGCTTATAGGTTACGTGCGCAGGCCAAGCACATCCTGCATATCGTACAACCCGGTCTTTTTGTCGCGCAAAAAACGGGCGGCGCGCAGGCTGCCATGCGCATACGTGACGCGACTGGCCGACTTATGGCTGATTTCGATGCGCTCGCCATCGCCGGCAAACAGCACGGTATGATCGCCGACGATATCGCCGCCGCGGATCGTGGCAAAGCCGATGGAAGACGGATCGCGCTCGCCGGTGATGCCTTCGCGCGCATAGACGGCAACGTCGTCCAGGTTGCGGCCAAGCGCTGCGGCAATGACTTCACCCATTTTAAGGGCGGTGCCGGATGGCGCGTCGATCTTATGCCGGTGATGGGCTTCGATGATTTCGATATCGTAGCCTTCGGAGAAATTTTTGGCTGCCATTTCCAGCAGCTTCATGGTAACGTTGACGCCGATGCTCATATTGGGGGCGAACACGATGGCCGTGCGTTGTGCTGCGGCAGCGATGGCAGCCTTGCCGGCGGCGTCGAAACCGGTGGTGCCGATGATCATCTTGACGCCGTGGGCGGCGCAATATTCCAGGTGCCTGAGCGTTCCTTCGGGCCGGGTAAAGTCAATCAGGAATTCGGCTTTGGACAGGCCTTGCTCAAGACTGGATTCAATCATTATGCCGGAGGGGCGCCCTAAAAATAACGCGGCATCGGTGCCGAGAGCAGCAGAGTCCGGCACGTCGAGCGCGGCTGTCAGGGCGGCATCGCCGGCATTCTGTATGGCCTCAATCAGTATGCGGCCCATGCGGCCGGATGCGCCAGCGACAGCAATTTTCATTGGATTCATGCAGTTGTGAAGCCTATTTGGCCGGAGTATTGCCGGCGATCAAGGAAATATAGTCTTTCTCGGTAGGCAAGACGGTGCCATCCAGACGGGATAGCATATTGCCGTTAAAGAAGACTGATACATGGCTGGAGACAATTTCGCCATTACCCCTTCGCAGGCGGAATACGTAGTCCCAGCGGTCGGCATGGAAAATATCGCTGATCAGCGGCGTGCCAAGCAAAAAGTGCACTTGGTCCCGGGTAATGCCTTCTTTGCGCTGCATGCCGTCTTTGATCTGGTTCATGATTTCCGACGAGACAAAGTTGCCTTGCTGGATATCGATCCGGTAGGGAGAGAAAATACCAAAAAGGCGGCCTTCCTTGCTTGTTTGCACGCCTTGCGGCGAAGGGGTATTTGAATCGGCTGTGTTTTGTTGCAAAGCGGAGATCGATGAGCACCCAGTCAGGCAAATGGCAAGTACAATGCCACATGCACCCGTCAAAGCAGGATGTCGAATAGAATAAGCAGAAAGCATGTGCATAAGAAGTCTCAATTGTTTGAGCAAGGGTGCTAAAACGCTATATGATAAAGCAGATAACTCCAATTAACTAATATCATGCCGAACAACCCTTCAAATTTGAAAGCCAGCGGCCTGAAAGCGACGTTGCCGCGTCTGAAAATTCTTGAAATTTTCCAAAACAGCACGGTGCGCCATCTGAGCGCGGAAGACGTATATAAAATTTTGCTGGCTGAAAATATAGATGTCGGATTAGCAACTGTTTATCGCGTACTGACGCAATTTGAGCAAGCCGGCCTGTTGCATCGCAACCATTTTGAAACCGGCAAGGCGGTGTTTGAACTCAACGAAGGCTCGCACCATGACCATCTGGTTTGTCTGGACTGCGGCCGCGTCGAAGAGTTTTTCGATGAGGCAATCGAGCAACGCCAGCACAAAATTGCCCATGAGCGAGGCTTTGCCATTGCCGACCATTCGTTGGCTTTGTATGCGCATTGCACCAAGACCGACTGCGCGCATCGCGGCCGGACTTAGCATTGACTCAGCATTGACTCAATGCATTCGATAATAATTTTGCCGTAATATCGACGATCGGGATCATGCGTTCGTAAGCCATGCGGGTTGGGCCTATGACGCCCAAGGTGCCGACTATCTTGCCGTTTATCTCATAAGGCGCAGTCACGACGCTCATTTCGTCGATCGGCATCAGTTCCGATTCTCCGCCTATGAAGACTTGCACCCCGGTCGCCTGGCTGGAAACATCGAGCAGTTGAATCAAGCCGGTTTTTTGTTCAAACATATCGAACAGCCTGCGCAACGAGGCCATGTTGGATGACAGATCGGTCACGCTTAACAGGTTGCGTTCCCCGGAAATGACCATGTCGTCGCTGCTGTCGGCCATCGCATCGCTGCCTGCCTCGACTGCAGCCTGCATCAGGGTGGTCATGTCATCGCGCAATTGCCGCAATTCAGCCTGCAAACGTACTTTCACGTCGCCGAAGCTCAATCCGCCAAAGTGCTGATTGATGTAATTGGCAGCCTGTATCAATTGCATTGGCGTGTAGTCTGCATCGGTTTGCAGCAAACGATTCTGCACTTCGCCATTGGGCGCAACGATCACCAGCAGGATGCGTTTTTCGGACAGCCGCAAAAATTCAATTTGCTGAAATACCGACTCGTGGCGCGGCGCCAATACCATGCCGGCGAATTGCGACAGGGAGGAAAGCACTTGCGCGGCGTTAGCGATGATTTTATGCGGCGAACTGGTTTGCAGGCGGGTATGCAGTTGCGATTCCAGCACGGATTCGTCCAGCGTCCTGACAGTCAGCAGCGTATCGACAAAAATACGGTAGCCGCGCGGCGTCGGAATGCGCCCGGCCGAGGTGTGCGGACTGGAAACGAATCCCATTTCTTCCAGATCGGACATGATATTGCGGATGGTCGCCGGCGATAGTTCCAGCCCCGAAATTTTGGAAAGCGCACGCGAACCAACCGGTTGACCGTCGGCAATATACCGTTCGACCAAAGCCTTGAGCAAGGTTTGTGCGCGGATATCGAGTTGCATAAGAGTATTGTAAATTTTCAAGCGAAACAAAATTCAATTTACCACTATTTTGCCATCATTAACGTAACTATTCAGCCGCTGGCGCCAGTGCGGAGTGCGTTTTGGGAAAAGATCGCGTCTTCAAATAGACGGACTTATTACCGCTGGCTACTTGCATCATGCGCA
>JBIODP010000228.1:0-4464 GCA_044445195.1 Burkholderiales bacterium
CTATAAAACACAGGCCATTCGCACGAGGTTTTCTCCCCTCGCCCGCTTGCGGGAGAGGGGCAGGGGGAGAGGGGGCACCGCCTGCAGAGGCATTTTTTGCGCTTGTTTGCCCACTTATATGAGGTTCGTTTGGAATTTGCTTTCCCTCTCCCGCAAGCGGGCGAGGGGAAACTTCATGCGATTGTCCTGTATTCTCGCTAAATGATTGACAAGCATACCTAAAATGCTGTCTAATTCAGGGTTCACTCCGCCGCGTTATGTTGGAATATGTGTTGCAGCATGCGCCAGTTGATTAGCCGGCATTAAGGCAGTTCATTAAGGCGATGGGTGCAATTCCGATTTATTTCTGCAAATTAGCGAGACCATAATGAAACGTACTTACCAACCTTCCGTCGTACGCCGCAAGCGCACTCATGGCTTTCGCGCCCGTATGGCAACCCGTGGCGGCCGTGCCGTGCTGAGCGCACGTCGTGCCAAGGGCCGTAAACGCCTGGCTGCTTAAGCCCGGCAACCACTGTTTTACTGCTGGCGTGACCGGCGATCGTTCCCAGAAGCAGCCTCACGAGGAACCTCACGCGCAACCTTGTGGGCAGTCTGAAGCGCATTCTCAAGCGCTGTCTCAAGATTACGCTCGCATTCGGCGTATCGTTAAAACGGATGAATTTTCATCCGTTTTTCGTTTGCGCCCTGTGCAACGGACAGCGCATTTTGTGCTTTACACTCGCATCAACAACCTCGCGCATGCGCGTCTGGGGGTGGTCGCCGCCAAGCGTCTGGCGCCACGCGCCGTGACCCGTAACGCGATCAAACGGGTTACCCGTGAATTGTTCAGGCAAACCGTGCTGCCGGCAATCGACTGTATCGTGCGTCTGTCCAAGCCCGTCAACACCAAGGCCGGCCCGGCTGTTACGGCAGCGTTAAAGAGGGAACTGCGGGCCGAGTTGCAGTGTCTGTTTTTACCGCTGGCTCGATCGCAACAATTGCCATCGGAGGGCAAATGAAAGCGCTCTTAATATTCAGCATTCGATTCTGTATTCGGGCTTACCAATTAGGCATAAGCCCGCTGCTGGGGCAAACTTGCCGTTTTTACCCGAGCTGTTCCAATTACGCGATGGAAGCATTGCAAGAGCACGGCGTGCTGAAAGGCGTTATGCTGGCGGCCGCGCGCCTGGGTAAATGCCATCCGTGGCACCCGGGCGGGCATGACCCGGTGCCTGGAAAACCGGATGCAGCCTCTTCCCGTGCACCGGCTTGCGGTTGCAGGCACTCCTGAATTTTTCGAATTTCCTGACGAATAGTCCTAACTAATAATTCAGACACTTATGGATATCAAACGTAGCGTATTGTGGTTTGTGTTGCTGTTTTCGGTCATGACCTTATGGAATAAATGGGGCATGTACAACGGCAAGCCATCGATGTTTGCTCCTGCCCCGGTTGAAATCGGCGCACCGGCCAATGGCGCCGCGCAGTCCGGCGTGCCGGCGTCTGCTGCTGCGGCTGTTTCTGCTGCCGAAGCTGCGGCCGCCACAGCAGCGGTTGCGCCCGGAGACACGCCGGTGCACAGTGAAATAATCACGATTACCACCGATGTGTTCAAGGCTGATTTCGACACTGCAGGCGGCCAGTTGAAGCACCTGGAGTTGCTGAAACATAAAGACGCCCAGCAGCGGACCCTGTTCGATGTGCTGATGCAACGTAATAATTCGGCAGAAGCGCCCAAGAACGTGGTGATCTTCGACGATACGCCGAAGCTGACGTATCTGGCGCAAACCGGCCTGGTCGGCGACCTGTATCCGAATCATCGCTCCGGTTATGTCGCCCGTCCCGGCCCGCGTTCTCTCGACGGCTCGGGCCAGGTGCAACTGGTGCTGGATTCGGAAAAAGGCGGTGTCAAGCTGACCAAGACATTTACCTTCAAGCGCGGCGAATACAGTATCGACGTCAAGCATGAGGTGACCAACCATACCGGCGCGCCGATCGCGCCGACGCTGTATCTGCAATTGGTCCGCGACGGCAACAAGCCGGAAACCGTGTCGCGCTTTGCGCCCAACACGTTCAACGGCCCGGCCGTATTTACCGATGCCGACAAGTTCCAGAAGTTGACTTTCGAGAAAATCGAGAAAGGCACGGATGAACACGCCACCAATGCCGACAACGGCTGGATCGCGCTGATTCAGCATTTCTTCGTTTCGGCATTCATTCCGCAGCAGAAGGCGCAGCGTGAAATTTTTACCCATAAGGTCGACGTCAACCTGTATGCGATCGGCACCAAGCTGCCGTTGGGCGCGCTGGCGCCGGGCGCTACCAAGAGCATAGATGCGACCTTGTTTTCGGGACCGCAGGACACCGCCTTACTGGAAAAAGTGGCTCCCGGCTTTGAACTGGTCAAGGATTACGGTTTTTTTACCATCGTCGCCAAGCCGATCTTTTGGGTCATGGATCAAATTCACAAGGTGCTCGGCAACTGGGGCTGGACCATTATCGTCTTTACGCTATTGATGAAAGTGGTGTTCTTCCCGTTGTCGGCGGCCAGCTACCGCAGCATGGGGAAAATGAAAATCCTTGGACCGAAGATGCAGGCGCTGCGCGAACGGTATAAATCCGATCCGCAGAAAATGAATCAGGCGATCATGGAGCTGTACAAGACTGAAAAGGCCAACCCGATCGGCGGCTGCTTGCCGGTTTTGGTGCAGATGCCGGTGTTTATCGCCTTGTATTCGGTGCTGCAAGCCAGCGTGGAAACCCGCAATGCGCCGTGGCTGGGCTGGATTCAGGATCTCTCGCAACCCGATCCGCTGTATATCCTGCCGGTGCTGATGGCTATATCGATGTTCATCCAGACCAAATTGAACCCGGCGCCGCCCGACCCGGTGCAGGCCAAGGTCATGCTGTTCATGCCGCTGGTATTTTCAGCCATGTTCTTCCTGTTCCCTTCGGGCGTGGTGCTGTATTACGTGGTGAACAACGTATTGTCGATCGTTCAGCAATGGGTGATCATGAACAAGTTGAGCGGGCCAAAACCGGCTAAATAGGAGTGTGCAGGGTGTATGCACTTTGACGACGCGCCGATAGTTGCCATTGCCACCGCGCCCGGGCGCGGCGGCATTGGCGTGGTGCGCCTGTCCGGAAAAAATATTGCCGGCTTGGTTCACGCTGTTTGCAGGCTGCCGGCAGACGCCCCGTTGCAGGCGCGGCACGCGACTTACACCGACTTTATCAATGCCGACGGCAGTTTAATCGATCAGGGCCTGGCGATTTATTTCGAGGCGCCGCATTCCTACACAGGGGAAGACGTGCTCGAACTGCATGGGCACGGCGGCCCGATCGTGTTGCAAATGCTGCTGGCGCGCTGCCTGGAAGCCGGCCGCGATATCGGTTTGCGTCTGGCGCAACCCGGCGAATTCACGCAACGCGCATTCCTGAATGACAAACTCGATCTGGCACAGGCGGAAGCCGTCGCCGATCTGATCGAAGCCTCGACCGAGGCGGCCGCCAAATCTGCTTCGCAGTCGCTGTCCGGCGCATTTTCCCAAGCCATCCTGGCCTTGGTGGAACAGGTAGTTCACTTGCGCATGCTGGTAGAAGCGACGCTCGATTTCCCGGAAGAAGAAATCGATTTCCTCGAAAAATCCGACGCGCGCGGACAACTGGAGCGCATTCGCAACGAACTGAATAACGTATTCGCGCGCGCCGTGCAAGGCGCTGTGTTGCGCGACGGTTTGAGCATCGTGCTGGCAGGCCAGCCGAATGTCGGCAAGTCGTCGCTGCTCAATGCGCTGGCCGGCGCCGACATCGCCATTGTCACGGCTATCGCCGGCACCACCCGCGACAAGGTGACGGAAACCATACAGATCGGCGGCATTCCGGTCAACGTGATCGATACCGCCGGCATTCGCGATGCAGCCGACATCGGCGACGAGGTCGAGCGCATCGGCATCGCCCGCACCTGGGCGGCGGTGCAAACTGCCGACGTGATCCTGCATATCCTGGACGCCAGTCTCGGCCCGACGCTGGCCGATGAACAATTCGTAGCGCGCTTCCCTGCCGGCGTTCCGGTCATCCGGGTATGGAACAAGATCGATTTATCCGGCCATAAACCGGCGCTGGACCAGATGGACGACGTCACCCATCTCTATTTGTCGGCTATCGACCATCGCGGCATCGATCTGTTGCGCGGCGAACTGTTGCGCGTGGCCGGTTGGCAACAAACCGGGGAGTCGCTCTACCTGGCGCGCGAACGCCACCTGATCGCCCTGAAAGCCGCCGGCCAGCATCTGGACAACGCCGCCGAACTCGCCGCGCAGAACGACCAGTCGCTCGACCTGTTTGCCGAGGAATTGCGTTTGACGCAAGAACAACTCAACAGCATTACCGGGAAATTTACGCCGGACGATTTGCTGGGGGCGATTTTCAGCCGGTTCTGCATTGGCAAGTAAAACCAACCTCATCCGCCTGATATTGGGC
>JBIODP010000229.1:0-4413 GCA_044445195.1 Burkholderiales bacterium
GCCCAGTCGAGGATATCGATCACCGCCTGTTCATTGTCGGGGAAGGCGACCCAGTCCGGTGGATTGGGTACGCTTCGCAGCCACATTCTCGCGCAGTCGGCGTAGCTCTTGCCATAAGCATGATTGAGCCTGTCATGCGGCGTCGCCGAGAACATGGACGCCAGTCCGGGCGGCGCGGCAACGCGCGGCGCCGGCAGATTGAACTCTGCAATCTCTGGCGGGGGGAGGGCCGAAAATTGCCCGCCAAGTTGCTCAACCATGAACTTCACTCTGGCCTGTTCACCCGCATCAAGAACGTCGGCGGCGGCACCCCAACCCCAGAAGCGTCGTGCCGGGCGGCGGGAAAGAGTTATACTGGATGCGTTCATTCGGTCTCCTTTTATTAGTCATCGATTGTAGAGCCGATAGTTGTTGGCTCGCAAGTGCCATGCTTGAAAGGAGAAGCATGGCGTTGCGCCGATTTAATGTTGTGCGTTAATGGTATGTTGCGCAGCAAAAAGCTTGCAGGCCTATCCATCGGGTGCGCTATCCTCAATACATGTAACCAACACAGGAGATATTTAATGAGCCAGTCTAACCAACGCACAGCCCTTCAACTTCGCTCGCTGGTCAAGCAGGACGGCGAGCTGGAATTGTCGCTCGCCAGCATTCAGATTCCCGATCCGGCTCCAAATGAGTTGCTGATACGGGTTGAAGCCGCACCCATCAACCCTTCCGACCTCGGCTTGCTTTTTGCGGCGGCAGACCTGAGTACGGTGAAGGTTTCCGTTACTGCCGATGGCCCGGTGGTCACGGCCCGCCTACCCGACAAGGCACTGAAAAGCATGACCGCCCGATTGGACCTCTCCATGCCGGTAGGCAACGAAGGCGCCGGCGTGGTGGTCGGCGCGGGGTCATCCGTTGCGGCGCAGGGTCTGCTTGGCAAGACGGTAGCCGCAATAGGCGGCGCGATGTACACGCAGTTTCGATGCGTTCCAATTGAGCAATGCCTGGTTCTGCCGGAAGGCACGACATCTGCGCAAGGCGCTTCGTCGTTCGTCAATCCGTTGACGGCGTTGGGCATGGTCGAGACGATGCGGCGGGAGGGTCACAAGGCGCTCGTGCATACCGCGGCAGCCTCCAACCTCGGCCAGATGCTAAACAGGATTTGCATTCAAGACCGCATCAGCCTCGTCAACATCGTGCGCAAGCAAGAGCAGGAGGATTTGCTCAGAGCGCTCGGTGCGACGCACGTATGCAACACGAGCTCGGCTACGTTCATGAAGGACCTTACCGATGCGCTTGCGGAAACGGGAGCGACGATTGCCTTCGATGCGACCGGTGGCGGCAAGCTGGCGGGGCAGATACTGAGCTGCATGGAAGCGGCGTTGAACAGGACTGCCAAGGAATACAGCCGTTATGGCTCGGCAACGCATAAACAGGTCTACATTTACGGCGCCCTGGACCCGAGCCCGAGCGAGTTCACCCGAAATTTCGGCATGACCTGGGGCATGGGTGGCTGGTTGCTGACACCATTTCTGCAAAAGATTGGGCCTGAGGGGATGCAGAAGCTGAAGCAACGGGTCGCTGCCGAGTTGACCACCACTTTTGCGAGCCACTATGCGAAGGAAATATCGCTCGCCGAGGCGCTGCAACTGGACAATATCGCTGTCTATGGAAAACCGACTACCGGCGAGAAGTACTTGATCAACCCGAACAAGTGACGAAGGCGTGAATGGTGAAAATTTCGCAGCCGCAAGCGGAAATTGGCGCGCCGGTCCAATAGTATCGGCGGGGAGTCAAATTTCGACTTGCGCTCCCAGCTCGATAACGCGATTGACAGGAATACGATAGTAATCGGCTGCACTACGCGCATTGCGAGACATTGCTATAAAAAGATGTTCGCGCCAGGAGGCCATTCCGCCACGAGGTGCCGCAATTAAAGTTTGACGGGCGATGAAAAACGACGTTTCCATCATATTGAATTCGAGACCGGAACGCTTGCTCAATTCCATTGCCTTGGGAACGTCGGGTTCGTCCTTAAACCCAAATTTGACATTCAACTGGTAACAATTATGCCCAAGATCGATTATCTGGGTCTGTTCGGTTTCCGGTATCCACGGCGAGTCCGTGATATGCACAGTTAAAAATACAAGGCGCTCATGGATGATTTTGTTGTGCAACAAATTATGCAATAGCGCATGCGGCACGCCGTCCGATTCGCTGCGCAAGAAGATTGCTGTTCCGGGAACGCGCAGTGGGGGGTCCAGAAACAGCGATTGCAAGAATGCTTCAAGGGGTATCGCATGTTTTTGCAGATTCAGGAAAACCAGGTGACGCCCGCGTTTCCAGGTTGACATGACAATAAACACTCCCAGGCCCAGAGACAACGGAAACCATCCTCCGTGCGCGATTTTCAGCGAGTTGGCCGAGAAAAAAGCAAGATCGATTGTCAGAAAGAATCCTGTCGCAAGCAAACACAGTCCAAGGTCAAGTTTCCAGCCATATCGAATCACAAAAAAGGTCAGCACGGTCGTAACAGCCATCGTTCCTGTGACTGCGATGCCATACGCCGCCCCCAATGCTGCCGATGAGCCAAATCCAATCACCGCAAGCAAAACGGCCATCATTTGCGTCCAATTGACTGCGGGAATATAGATTTGGCCGATTTCCGAGCTGGATGTGTGCATGATCTTCATGCGCGGCATGAAGCCAAGCGCAATAGATTCTCGTGTCATGGAAAACGCGCCGGAAATCGTTGCTTGGGATGCGATGATTGTTGCAACCGTCGCCAAAATGACCAAGGGGTAAACGCTCCATGATCCAAGCTGGTGATAAAAAGGATTGTCCACCGCACTTGGGTTGGACAGCAATAAGCTTCCCTGTCCAAGATAATTTAGCGATAGCGCAGGAAAAGCGATCAGGAACCAAGCCATCCGTATCGGCTTTTTCCCGAAATGCCCCATGTCTGCGTACAATGCTTCAGCCCCGGTAAAAGCAAGCACGACGGCTCCAAGCGCGATAAATGCGATCAGGCGATCGTGACGCAAGAAGAGATACGCACGCCAAGGATTTAGCGCTCCTAATATTTGCGGCGCCTTGCCAATATTGATAGCCCCCATCACCGCCAGCGCTAAAAACCACAAAACCATTATTCGACCAAACCATTTGCCGATTCCGCCGGTGCCGCGCGACTGCACAGAATATAACCCGATTAGCACGAGAACCGTGATCAACACCACGTAGGTTTTGAACACAGGCGTAGCAACTTCCAGCCCTTCAATCGCGGATAGTACGGAAATGGCTGGGGTAATTACGCTGTCGCCATAAAATAATGCGGCGCCGATCAATCCCATGACGGTAAGTGGCAGATACCAGCGCGACACATTCGTGACCGAGGACTGCGCCAGGGCCATCAACGCCATGATGCCGCCTTCCCCGCGATTATCTGCTCGTAGAATCAAGGTCACATACTTGAGTGCGACAATTATAGTCAGGCCCCAAAAAATCAGTGAGATAACCCCGAACAGATTTTCAGCATTGAGCGCAAGGCCATGCTCCTTTTCAAATACGGTTTGCAATGCATATAATGGGCTGGTCCCAATATCGCCGTAAACGATGCCGATAGCGCCTACCGTTAGCGCACCCAAGCTGCTTTTATTATTTTTCGGATCGAGGGAAGCACTCATTTAAATTTGTAAATTGCGCATGCATTATGAATTATGGGGCCAAATTCGGCGAAGATGCGTATGTTCGCACAGGATTGGGTATTTTGGGCAATAAGTGCCACGCTACGCCAGCAAGGGCGGTCAAAAATGAAAAACGGATAGCCATTGTTCGTAATGCATTTTTACCTTACAATGAAAGCATGAGGAAGCGACGAGGGCGATGCCATGACCACATTAACCGTTACTGCGCGGGGCCAGGTGACATTTAGAAAAGACGTGTTGCAACACCTTGGCATCAAGCCGGGGGAAAAGATCGAGCTGGATTTGCTGCCGGATGGCCGGGGCTTGCTGAAAGCGGCCCGGCCGTCCGGAACGATAGCCGGCTTCGTCGGGCTGCTCGCGGGTCGCACAAAGAAAGTCGCCACCATCCAAGAAATCAACGAAGCAACGGCGCAGGGTTGGGCTGGCAAAGAATGAGGGTGGCTGTCGATACCAACGTTCTGGTTCGCGCTGTCGTGCGCGACGATCCGGCGCAAGCAGACATCGCCGCCAAGGTCTTGACCGATGCCGAATTGATAGCGATCGCGCTGCCGTGCCTGTGCGAGTTCGTGTGGGTGCTGCGCGGAGTCTACGGCTTTCAACCCTCCGATACGGGCGCTGCGATTTCCCACGCCAAGGTCCTCGCGATCCAGAACGGCATCCCTCCATCGCAACGGCCGCTTATCTACGAGACGTTGACGAGTGTCAACGGCGGGCATGGCATAAA
>JBIODP010000230.1:0-4394 GCA_044445195.1 Burkholderiales bacterium
AAGCGAAGGTGCATGTATTGGCAGCCTATGTATGGAGTTTGACGAATGAACCGGGTCAGCCCCAGAAATAAGGGGTCTGGTCCGGGTGTTGCAGTGGGTAGGTTGGGCATACCAGCCCAACCAATACGGTTTTGGCGCGGCTTTAAAAAATTGCCACACAATCAGTAAGTAAAAGAGTAAGTAAAATATACACAATCCGAGGGGGTGAACATTTCTGACGAAGCGTCGCAGGCGGTGTCCTATTTGCACCGGTTGGAGCAAAAGTCGCGCGAACTGGAAGCGGCTAATGCCAGCCTGCGCGCAGCCAACGAGCGGTTGCAGGAAATCGACCGCATCAGGGACGATTTCCTCGCGACGGTAACCCACGAGTTACGCGCGCCGCTAACCGCCATTCGCGCCATGTCGGAGATATTGCTGGACGATCCGGCTATCCCATCAGACGAGCGCAAGCGTTTCCTGTCCATCATCGTCAAGGAGTCCGAACGCTTGACGCGCCTGGTCAACCGGACGCTGGACCTGGCCCGGATCGAATCCGGCATTACCGAGTGGCAACCTGCCGAGCTGGACATGCGGGAACTGATCCGCGAATCGGCGGAGGCCATTATGGCCGTGTATCGTGAACAACAGGTGCAGTTCGAGTTGGAACTTCCCGAGAATATTCCGCCGGTCATGGCAGATCGCGACCGCTTGATTCAAGTCATGGTGAATCTGCTGTCGAATGCAGTTAAATTCTGCGACCGCACAGCGGGGCACGTCATCGTGCGCCTGAGCAGGGAAGCCGGACACGTGCGTGTCGATGTGCGCGACAATGGGCGCGGCATCGCGCTGGCAGATCGGCAACGCATCTTCGAAAAATTCACGCAAGTAAGCAATCCGCCGGCAGGCAATGCATCGGCAGGCAAGCAGCAAGGCAGCGGCCTGGGGCTGCCGATCAGCCGAAAAATCATCGAGCATTTCGGCGGCGCCTTGTGGGTAGAAGGCGGGGACGGCAGCGAAGCGGGGAAGGGAGCGACTTTCTCCTTCACCTTGCCTCTGAATTCTGGCATGATTAAGCACAAATAAAGCACAAACAAAGCGCATACTTGGCGCAACCAGGGCGCAAAATAATAAAGAAAAAACAGAAATCATAGGCGGAGACATGCCGGAAAAGATACTAATTGCGGACGATGAGCCGAATATTGTGGTCTCGCTTGACTATCTGATGAAGCGCGAGGGTTACGATGTTGCGGTGGCAGAAGACGGGGAAGCGGTGCTCGCGGCCATGGCCGGGAATACGCCGGATTTGATTTTGCTCGATGTCATGCTGCCGAAGAAAGACGGGTTCGAGCTATGCCAGCAAATCCGCGCCAACGCCGCGTGGAACGCGGTCAAAATTGTGATGCTGACCGCCAAAGGGCGCGATACCGAGATGAGCAAAGGGCTCGCGATGGGCGCCGATCTCTACCTGACCAAGCCGTTTTCCACCAAAGAGTTGGTGGCGCAAGTCAAGCAACTGCTCATTCAATCATGATCTTCTGGCATGATCCGACATCATGACCGCAAAATTAAAATTCTGGCTTGCCCTGGCGGGATTGTACGGCTTGCTGGGCGGCTTCGCCGGCCTGCTCTATCTGGCGGTATGGGTCGATCTGCCGCCGGCGCATAAGCAGGCCATAATCCAGAGCTTCGATCAACCGCGAGTCGAGACTGCGGCACTCATTTTATTAATGGCGCTGACTGCGCTTGGAGTGCTGTTCAACCTGCTGTATCGCCGCACCATCCTGGCGACGCTCACTATGCGGCGACAACTGCTGATCACGCTGAGCGCCAACCGTGCCTATCGTCTGCAACCGGGCGGGTTTTCCGAACTGTGCGCGCTGGCCGCCGCCATCAATCAACTGGCCGACCAGCGCGACGCGCTGCAACACGATGTGGCCGCCAAGATCAGCGACGCGAAAGCCATGGTGGAGGAAGAGAGAAACCGCCTCGCCACGTTGATGGCCGAGCTCGCGGAAAGCGTGATCGTATGTAACCTTGATGGCCGGATTCTGCTGTACAACAACAGTGCGCGCCAATTGTTTCAGGTGCCGGGAGAGAGAGCGTTAGTCGGCCTGGGCCGCTCGATCTTCACGGTGATGGGGAGCAACCTGATCGCTCACGGGATGGACCGTATTCAGCTTCGCCTGCGCCATGGCCTTGCGCAGTTGCAGCAGCAGCCGGTAGCGAATTTCGTCACCACCACCTCCACCGGACAACTGATCAAGGTGCAGATGGCGCCTGTGCTCGGCGCGTCGCCGCATGTGGCGGCAAGCGCCGGCCGGCCGGAGATGCAAAATGAACGTGCCGTAAGCGGCTATGTGCTGATTCTGGACAATATTACGCAGACTTTTGAAATGGAAAGCCGGCGCGACATGATGCTGCAAGCGCTGACAGAGGGCAGCCGCGCCTCGCTGGGCAACCTGAGCGCGGCCGTCGAGAACTTATGCGACGACCCGGAAATGGATGCGCATCAGCGCGACAGGTTTCTGAGGGTCATGCATGATGAAGTCGGCGCCATGCGGCAACGGCTTGACCAGAACCTGGCGCAATCGGTCGATTCGCTGAAGGTGCGCTGGCCGCTGGAAGAAATGCTGGGTATCGATCTTATTCAAGCGGCGCAACGGCGCATCGAGCAACGTCTGGAACTGCCCACCAAGACCGAAGACATTGCAGACGGATTATGGATCAAGGTCGATAGTTTTTCGCTGCTCCAGGGCCTGACCTACCTTGCCTCGCGCCTGCAGGATGAATTCAACGTGCGCGAGGTGCGCTTTCGCCTGGCGCAGACCGGTCGCCTGGCCCATCTCGACCTGATCTGGACCGGCGCGGTGGTCGGCACCGAAACCTTGATCGCGTGGGAGCTGGAGCCGATGTCGGTCGGCGGCGAGGACAGCCCGCTCACCCTGCGCGAGGTGGTGGAGCGGCATGGAGGAGAGCTGTGGTTCCAGCGCGAAAAAGCCGCATTCCGCTCGTACCTGCGCATACTGATTCCGGTGGCGACGACGCCAGTGAGCGCTCCGGTGGCGCAGAGCCAAAATCAGATCCAGAGCCGGCCCGAATATTACGACTTTGACCTGTTCCGTCAAATCGGGCAAACGCACGCCCTTGACGATCTTCTGCTGACGCAATTGACGTACACGGCATTCGATACCGAAACCACCGGTTTGCAGCCGTCGAATGGCGATGAGATCATCCAGATCGGCGCAATACGCATCGTCAATGGCAGGTTGTTGAAGAACGAAATTTTCGATCGCTTGATCGATCCGCAGCGCGCGATCGCACCCGAATCGACGCAGGTGCACGGCATCACCAGGGAGATGCTGCGTGGCCGGCCGACCATAGACGCGATACTGCCCGAATTTCATGCATTTTGCGAAGAGACCGTCCTGGTGGGGCACAATGCCGCGTTCGATATGCGTTTCCTCCAACTCAAAGAAAAGGCGACCGGCATAACGTTCCGCCAGCCCTTGCTCGACACCCTGTTATTGTCGGCAGTGATCCATCCCGACCAGCAGTCGCATGGTCTGGAGGCCATCGCCGGGCGGCTCGGCATCGACATGACAGGCCGGCACACTGCGCTGGGCGACGCCATCGTTACCGGCGAAGTTTTTTTGCGGATGATTCCGCTGTTGGCCGAGCAAGGCATTCGGACATTGCGTGAAGCGCGTGACGCGTCGGAGCGCACTTATTATGCCAAAATCGACTATTGATCCGGCAGCAGCGGCATCGGTATCTGAAGCGGATGCCGCGCTCGGCATAATCGGCCGAGCCATCGAGGCCGCCCCCAGCGTCGATGCTTTAGCGCCGGCAATCGATGGCATACACCAGTTCGCCATCAGCCTGCTGGCGCAAGGGGTCGGCTCCGATCGCATCACCCGTGTCATTTCCGCGCTCAACGATGCGGTGACCAGGCGCATTATCGAAATCGATCGCCAACTGCACGATCTGTCTGGCATAGCATGGGCATGGCTCGCCTTCGGTTCGGAGGGCCGCGAAGAACAGACGCTCAGCACCGATCAGGACAACGGCATCGTGTTTCAATGCGAGGCTAAGCCTGGAGCGGAGGCAGAGGAAAAAGCAGAAGCAGCAGAGCAGGCCGCGAAGGCGCGGCTGCTTGCCTTCGCGCAAGCAGTCAATGCCGACCTTGACCGTTGCGGTTACCCGCTATGCGAGGGCAACATCATGGCGGGCAATCCCGAGTGGTGCCTCACGCTGCGCGAATGGAAGCTGCGTTTTGCCGGCTGGATCTACAAGCCGGAGCCGCTGGCGCTGCTGAACGCCAGCATTTTTTTCGATTTCCGGGTCATCTATGGCAAGGCATCGCTGGCCGACGAATTGCACCGGTATTTATTCGGCATCAGTCAAAGCAACACGGC
>JBIODP010000231.1:0-4320 GCA_044445195.1 Burkholderiales bacterium
ATACAAAATAATTTTGCTGAAAATAGCCCGATTGCCCATTCACAGCGACAAAATCACGCAAAGTACTGCCGCCTTGCTCAATGGCGGCACTCAAAATTGTCCGTATCGCCTGTTCCAGTTTTATATAGCGCGCCAGACCGATCCGCTGCGCGGGCGTTTTAGGATTAATCCCCGCCCGAAATAAACTTTCCGACGCGTAAATGTTGCCGACGCCAACCACAATATCGCCGGCCAGCAAAACCTGCTTGATCGACGCATTGCGCTTGCGCGTCATAAAATATAACAACTGCGCAGAAAACGCCGCCTCCAGCGGCTCCACGCCCAGCCCCCTGAGCAGCATATGACTCTCCACTGCGCCCTCTTCGTTTGCATGCCATAAAACCGCGCCGAAACGCCGTGGGTCGTTCATGCGCAGCAACTGGTCGCCGACCGCCAAATCGAAATGATCGTGCTTTTGCGGCGCAACGCCGAGCTGAAGAATGCGCAAATGCCCTGACATGCCAAGGTGAATAAGCAGCGTTCCGTGGTCGAAATTGAGCAGCAAATACTTCCCGCGCCTGCCCACGCTGCGCACCACCCGCCCACACAGCGTGCGCGGCAAATCGTCGGGAAACGGCCACCTAAGACCGCTATGCCGCAGGGTCACCGCACTCACCGCGCGGCCCTGAATATGCGGCTCGATACCCCGGCGCGTCACTTCAACTTCAGGCAATTCGGGCATGTCGGACAAATACTCCTGATAACCAACCAAAATGATAATTTATAGCAGACCGCCGATCGCTCGCAATCGACGCGCATAGCGGGCTGGTTAAGCGTAAAATCAGACATTATGCATTCAGTCGGGATTATCCTTTGAAAAACGTTCTTGTTATTGCAACCCTGTCAACCCTATTGTCAGCCTGCGCAGGATTGCAAACCCGACTCGCGACTGCTCCCCCCCTGGCCGCTGGCAACGCGAGCGGCAAGCCTGCTGAAACTGCAACCATTGCGACGCCCCCGGTCATTGCTTTGGAGAAAAAATCCGCTTTGCCGCCCGAGACAGACGCGTTACCGGCAGTTCCGCTGACACCTGACATCATGTTCCAGCAGCTGGCGGCAGAAATTGCCTTCCAGCGCGGCGATTGGCAATTTGCCTATGAATCGACATTATCCACAGCTAAGCGAACGCATGATCCACGCCTGGCGCAAAGAGCCTTCGAAATAGCATGGACAGCCAAGCAACCGGAAAAAGCGCTGGTTGCAAGCCGGCTATGGCGCACATTTGCCCCCCATTCCGAAGAAGCCACGCAAAACTATCTGAATTCGCTAGTATTGTCCGATAAACTGGATGAAGCGCAAGTTGTTTTCGAGAAAGGATTGAAGAGTGCCACGCCTCAAACGCGCGGTATATTGATGTTCCAGATGCAGCATCTGCTGGCGCGCGACGCCAATAAAGAAGCTGCTTTTATCATGCTGGAAAATCTGATGGCCCCTTATGCAGATACGGTCGAAGCGCATCTGGCTCTCGCTTACGGCGCGTTTGCCAAAGGCGACAACGTGCGCGCGCAAAAGGAAGCGCAAGTCGCGCTGAACATCAAGCCTGACTCCGAGCAAGCTGCTCTTATCCTCGCTCAAGTCAACCCCGACAAAGAAGCAGCGCTGAAATCCCTGGCCAAATTCGTAGCCGATCACCCGAATGCACAAGACCTCCGGGTTGCCTATGCGCGCATCCTGATTGAACAAAAGCGTTACAAAGAAGCGGAACAAGAGTTTGAAACCCTCCTCAAGGGGCAGCCCGAGAATTTGACTGTGTTGTATATGCTCGGCATTCTGGAACTTCAGATCAGCGACGCGAAAGCTGCCGAGCAACACCTGACTGCTTTTCTCAATGTGCTGGCAAATCATCCGAATGAAGAACGCGATCCGACTTCTGCGCAATTACTCCTTGCGCAAATTGCCGAAGATCGCAAGGATAATGAAACGGCGCTCAAATGGCTGGATCAGGTTGAATCGCCGGAAGCTTATGTCGGCGTGCAAATCAGGCGGGCGGGAATTTTAGCCAAAGAAGGCCATGTGAGCGATGCTCGCAAATTACTGTCCGAACTGACTCCGGTGGATCCAGCCCAGCAAGTTCAGGTGATCGCCACCGAAGCGCAAATTCTGCGTGACATCAATCAAACGCAGGAAGCGATGGCGATATTGGAGGCTGGCATCAAACGCTTCCCGGATAATACGGATTTGTTATACGACTACGCAATGGATGCCGAAAAAATCAATCAATTCGACACCTGCGAAGCCGCGTTGCGCAAAATCATCAAAATTGCCCCAAAGAATCAGCAAGCGTATAACGCGCTCGGCTATACTTTTGCCGAACGCAATATTCGCCTGGACGAAGCCTATGCCCTGATCGATACTGCGCTGAAGCTGGCGCCGGACGATCCATTCATTATCGACAGCATGGGCTGGGTACAGTTCCGGCTTGGCCGGCTGAAGGAAGCGGAAGCACTTCTGCGCCGTGCCTATTCGATCCTGCAAGACCCCGAAATTGCCGTGCATTTGGGTGAGGTGTTGTGGACCGAAGGCCAGAAGGCCGACGCCGACAAATTGTGGCGCGATGCCGGCGCCAAGGACCCTGACAACGACGCGCTTAAAAGCACATTATCCCGCTTGCATGTGAAGTTGTGAAACAGACTGCGCGTGTCATGCTGCGCCTGGCGCATTATTCAACCTGTTGCGCCTTGGCGCTCCCCCTGTTATTGGCGGGATGCGCAAGCCAGACCCGGAATCCGGCGCCAGGCAATGCAACATCTGTCCTGCCAACCCGCACATACAGTGAAGCAATCGACATCGATGGACGGTTTTCAGTTGAACTCCGGCGCCATGACAAAACCGAAGTATGGAATGGGAACTTTAGCTGGACGCAATCGGCTCAAGGCGCCACCGTCACGCTGCAATCGCCGCTCGGCCAAACCCTGGCAATGATTGCTGTCAACGGCGCCACCGCTACGCTGACCCAATCCGGCAAGCCGCAACGCAGCGCCGCCAATGTCGATGCGCTGGCGGAAGAGGCGTTGGGCTGGCCGCTGCCGATATCCGATCTTCACGACTGGCTGCAGGCGTATGTCGTTACTGCCGACGGCAAACGGATCATGGCAACGCCGCAATCGACTGCCATGATTGTCACGCGCGACGGCTGGCACATTGTTTTCACCAGTTGGCAGAAAGACGATGAAATTGGCGCACGGGACGTGCCTAAACGCATCGATATGGAACGCGATACGGTGGAGGCCGGCAAAGTGCTGATGCGTCTGGTCATTACCAGCTGGCAACCGCGCTAAGGACTCCAGATTGAAACAGACTGCCATTCCCGCCAGCCTCAACAATTGCCCCGCCCCGGCAAAACTCAATCTATTCCTGCATGTGACCGGCAGGCGCGCCGATGGTTATCATCTGCTGCAAACGGTTTTTCAGTTGATCGATCATGGCGACCTTTTGCATTTCACACGCCGTGAAGATGGACTTATTCGACGCACAACCGAAGTGCCAGGGGTGCCGGCGGAATCCGACCTGATTGTGCGCGCAGCCCGATTATTACAAGCTGCAGCATCGGTAAAATACCCTGGCAAACGCTTTGGCGCCGACATTGCTATCGACAAGCGCCTGCCGATGGGCGGCGGTCTGGGCGGTGGCTCCTCCGATGCGGCAACCACCTTGATGGTCCTCAACCACTTGTGGCAAACAGGTATGACGCGCCTGGAATTAATGGCTCTTGGTCTGCAATTAGGCGCCGATGTGCCATTTTTTGTGTTTGGCCGAAATGCGTTTGCCGAAGGAATAGGTGAAAAATTGATTGCGGTCGACACCCCCGCAGCCTGGTTTGTGGTGATCGAACCGGGCGTAACTGTGCCCACCTCGATAATATTTTCAGCACCGGAATTGACAAGAGACTCGAAACCGGTCAGAATATCGGACTTTCCATGGCTATGACTGGCTTCGGAAGAAACGACCTGCAAATTGTGGCAAGTAAGTTATTTCCGCCCATTGCCGAGGCCGTTAAATGGCTTAGTCAGTTTGGAGATGCGAGAATGACCGGGTCCGGTGCATGCGTGTTCTGTGGGTTTGAGCAGGAAGGCAAAGCAGATGAAGTGCTGAACATGGCGCTCTCGCACTGGAAAGCGTGGAAAGCCGAAGCGTTGGCCTGCCACCCGCTATCATTTTTACAGAAGTCATAGTCAAAAATTAGTTTGACGTTGCATTGGGCGCTAGACTTAGCGATATTGCGGCGGCAAACACCCAGTTGTGTAGGGGAATCGCCAAGCTGGTTAAGGCACTGGATTTTGA
>JBIODP010000232.1:0-4265 GCA_044445195.1 Burkholderiales bacterium
GGTTTTGGCGAGCTGGTCCAACAACTCGCTTGCCTCGATTCTGAAGTAACGGTAAGGATCCTTAGCCATATTCACATCGCTAAATGGCTTGCGGCTGGATCAGGCGTCGCAGGTCGAGCGACAAGCCTGCCAGTTGCGAGGCGGTCTGCAGGGTTTGCGCCGAACTGGCTTCCGTTTCCTGGGTAGCCTGCGCGACATCCGTGACGGCGATGCGCACCTGCTCGGCAGCGGTAGCTTGCTGCTTGGTCGAGAGTTCGATTTCGCGCGCGGCCTCGGTGGTGGTGCCGACCAATCCTGCAATCTGTTTAAACGCCACCGCCACCTCGGTAAATTGGCGAGCCCCGGCATCTACCGCCTTGGCCCCGCTTTCCGTCGCCATCACGGTGGTATTGACTGCGCCGCGCACGTCTTCCACCTGGGTGCGGATGCCCTTGGTCGAGTTTGCCACGCGATCGGCCAGCTTCCTGATTTCCTCGGCCACCACCGCGAAGCGCTTACCTGCCTCACCGGCTCCGGTCGCTTCGATGGTAGCGTTGATCGCGAGGATATTGGTCTGCTCGGCCAGTTCCGAAACGATATCAAGCACCGCGCCGATCTCTTGCGATTTGCGGCCGAGATCCAGCATGTGGCTGACCACCTGGTCGATCTGGCGGCGAATCCCGGAAATCGCTTCCTGTCCCTTGTCGACCGTGCCTTCGCCGGCCCGCGCGGAGGTGGCAGTCTGCTCGGCTATCTGCGCCACGCGCTGCGCGCTCTCGGCAATCTGGCGCGACGTTACGCCGAGCTCGCTGATGGTCGTGCTGATTTCGCTCATGGCGCCCGCCTGTTCCTTGGCGCCGGACGCTTGCTGGGTTGCGGCGGCCTGCAATTCTGCCGACGAACTCTGCACGTGGCCGACTGCCGCGCCGAGCTGGGTCGCCAGCGAACGTGCAATGACGAAACCGCTGATGGCGACGAATAACAGGCAAATCAACGTGCCGAAAAGAATGGTAACCTTCGCCGTGGTCACGGTTGTTTCCGCTTCAGCCGCACGTTTCTCCAACAAACCGCGCTCTTCCTGATTCATCTGTTCAGCTATCTTGCGCATTTCATCCATAATGGCCTTTCCCTGGTTGGAAAGGACAATTTTCAGCGCCTCGTCGGCATGGCCGCTTTTCCGTAAATCGATGGTGTGCTTCAGTTCGGCAAATTTGGCCGCAGTCAGCGTTTCGATTTGATCGATGCGACGTTGCTGGCTTGGATTATCTGCCGTCAGCGTTCGCAAATCGTTGAGCAGTTTGGGGGTCGCGTCGATCGCTGCGGTATGCGGCTCAAGATAAACCGGATCTCCGGTGAGAAGATAACCTCGTTGCCCGGTTTCGGCATCTTTCAAATTACTGAGATAAGTCGCAATCTGTTCAATTACTTTATGGGTGTGGGTCACCGAATAACTGGTATCGATCAATGCATACGTGCTCCAGTAACCGACGATACCGACCATGATCAGGAAGATAGAAGAGATGGTAAAGCCGAATGCCAGTTTTCTGCCGAAGGTCCAGTTTTTATTCATGGTTGATCGCTCCTTGTGTAATCGTTCCTGGTTTCATCGCTCCTGGTGTCATCGTTAGACGCCCCTGCCGCCGAATGTCTTCCAATAACGATTGCAAATTGATGATCGGCAGCAACGCATGCGCGGTACGCACTGCATCGTTCAGGTGGCGGCGGGCGGCATCGGGCGCTACGGCGGCTGCCTGATCGGTGCGTAAAATCTGTTCCGGAAGCACCGCGAAATGCGCTTCGAAGGCATCGAACACCAGCGCGACCGGTTCACGCCCGCGCAACAAGATCAACCAGCGCGGCGGTGTGTGGCGGACATAGCCGAGCAATGCGGCAAGGTCGTACACGGCAGCTATCTGCCCGCGAAATCCTGCAACGCCAAGGAATGCGCCGATCCGCGTCGGCAACGGCATGATGCGACGGTCGACATACAATCCGCTAATATCGGCGATTCTGATTGCATAACTGCCATCGCCAAGTCGAATTGCCAGCATTTTCTCAAGATTGCCAGTTCCCAGGCGCGGCGCTTGTGAGAACCCGCGATCGAATTCTTCCCGTAAAGCGAGAACCTGGGCATTTGATGGTGAACTGGTTTGATTCATCGCACCTCTCCCAATGCGGCAAGTTCGGCCCGGCATAGCCCGATAAGCGCCTCGCGTTTGAAACCGCCGCCGAACAACAATACGCGCGACGCCTCTTCCTTTTGCAATAGAATCAACGCCTCAGTCAGATCGCGATGCGCGGCCTGACGGTCGCCCCGGCGGCGCGCCAATAAGCCGATATGAAAGCGCGGCATCGCAAATTCGGGGTCCAGGTAGGCTGCAGCCTGATCGTGCTCAAGCGCGCCGTCGGCATCGCCCGTTCCTTCTCGGCACAACGCCAGAACATAATGAGCGCCGGCACTCAATTCGTCGCGCAGCAGTAATTCACGGCATACCGCTTCCGCTTCTGCCAAAGCACCGCTATGGCTGAGCGACACTGCCTTGAGCAGCAAGACATCGGGATCGTTTGCCTGCTCCGCCGGCAAGTCGCCTATTTGTTCAAGCGTCCGATTGAATTGCTCGCTGTGCAGGAATTCCAAGGCGCGATGCAAATCCGCCGTCTGACGCGTCGCAACCGGAAGCGGTCCGGTCGCGCCGCCCTCCTCTTTCGGCACCAGCGCGTGAATACGGTCTGAAGCTTCTTGAATGGCGGCGATCCAACCGATATCGGAATTAAGAGGCGCCGCTTGCCAGCTCGGTTGCCAGTGCGGTCGCGCTTGCAGGCCGATGGTCGTCGATGAAGCCAATTGCTCTTTGCGCCGGTAATAAAATGTTTCATTAGAGTGGCAAAGGTGGAAATCGTTGGAAATCCCGCGCAAGGTTTCGGCATGGCCGAGGAACAAGTAGCCTCCCGGCGCCATGGCGTACGCGATGCGATTGACGGCTGCCTGCATTTGCTCGCCACTGAAATACATCAGGACGTTACGACAAAACACAATGTCAAATCTGGCGGGGCGCCAGAAATCGGCGGCATCGTGCGTCAAATTGCGCGCTTCGAATTTCACCATGCGCCGTATTGCATCGTCCAGGATAAAGACGTCGCCGTCGGATTTGAACCAGCGCGCTTTCAGTTCGTCCGGACATTCACGCAGGGACCAGTTGGTATAGTGGGCCCGCATGGCTTTTTGCAACATCGCCGGATTGACGTCCAAAGCGGTAATAACGATATTGTCCGCCAATGAAGGAAAATATTCGCGCGCTGCGATCGCCAGCGAATAGGGCTCTTCGCCGGATGCGCAACCGGCGGAAAGCACCTGAATACTTTGACCATTGCCGACGGCAGCCGCGCGATTCGGTAACGCGATACCGGTGTATGCATTGAATTGATCGAAATTACGTAGAAAATAGGTTTCAGTAACGGTCAATTCACGCGCCAGACTTCCGACCTCGTCGACAGGACGGATGCCGGCAAGCCGATCCAGATACTGAGCGTATCCGATACCGTGCGCGAGAATGCGATTGTGCAAGACCTTGGCAAGATTGCCGAATTTCGACTCATCGAAATGCAACCCCAGCAAATCGACAATAAGCGTGCGAAAGCGCAGGATCTCCTGTTGATCGGGAAGCGCGTTCATTGCGTCGTCCGATTAAGGTCCAGCGCTTCCCAAACCGAATCTGGAATCAGGTGTGCGGCCTGCAATACCACTATCAGCTCGGCATCGAGCGTCGTCATTTCATCGATCACGCCGGCGTCGGCTGCGCTCAATAACGGCGGAATGACTGCCGTTGTTTCGCTCGCCAATCTGCGTATCCCGATGACGTCGTCGACAGCAAAAGCAACACTCCGATCGCCGAGCTTGAGTGTCACAAAGCGCGCATGGCTGGCATACGTGCTTAAGCCCAGTAATCTGGCAACATCGACCACCGGCACGATGGCGCCGCGAATGATCGATACGCCGAGTAAAAAAACCGGCATTTCCGGCATCGGTTCGATCGGCAGCGGTCGCATAGTCTCCGTAACGCTCCCCAAAGGCAACGCACACAGGCGCAGGTCACTGCGAAAAACCAGGAATAAGTCGGATAGGGAGTCAGTTTTCATTAGCGAACGGCGGCTTATCGTCTTTCACAACCAACATTCATTTATGTTAATCGATAATTTCTAATATGCAAGTTCCCTTTGTAAACGATAAATTACAGGCCACGCTTGATTGGCGGAAGAGCGAAGCGCCTTTCCCCCACCTCCTTAAC
>JBIODP010000233.1:0-4222 GCA_044445195.1 Burkholderiales bacterium
GCGCAAGCGATCCATCAGGCGCGCATCGTCCCACAAGCGCAAACGCGCATCGACTCTGCCGTCTTCGCCGCACAGTTCCGCCAGTTGTTCCAGCGGCAGGCCGCGCTGATTTGCCGCCCACCATTCCGCGCGTTTGCCGATGAAGGCATCCAGCATTTTCTTCGTATTCCAGTCCCCTGCCAGCGCATACAAGCGCAGCAGCGACTGCCTGAGATTCGCCTTGATGCCCACTTGTTCTTCATCGCCTCCGTCGGCCTCATTGCCCTCGCCGCCGATCTCCTGCATGAGCCGGCTGTAGGCTTCCGTCAGCAATTCGCCGGACGACTCGGTCAGCCCATAACCGTGGGGCGTGCCGGACGCCAGCGGCGCGATCTGGATCAGGTGGGCAAACCAGCTATGGAAAGTATCGATCGACAATGCGCCTGGGCTGGACAACACGCGTTCGAGCAAGCCGCGCGCAACAGGCAATAACGATGCCGTGGCACCGGCTGCAACCCCGCGTTCCCGCAACAAGGCTTCAACCTCGCTATCCGGTTGCAACGCCAGGTCCTGCAACAATTCCATCAGCCGTTCGCGCATTTCCTGTGCTGCCTTGCGCGTAAAGGTAATCGCCAGCAATTCCGACGGCGCCGCGCCGGCCAGCAGCAAGCGCAGCATGCGCGCTACCAGCAGCCAGGTCTTGCCGCTGCCGGCGCAAGCTTCGACCACCACCGAGCGCGTCGGGTCGCAAGCGATCTCGGTGAAATGCTTTGCGTCGACCGCAGCGCCGTTGCTGTCGTAGGCGCGCGGCATTGCCGCTTCCGTTCGCATTACCACGCGCCCTTGCGGCACAGGCCGCGTACCGCGCAATATGCGCAAACCGATTCGATGCCGGTGGCGGGAAGCGCCGCGCCATGCGTCATGGCGTGCAAGTCGATCTTTATCTGCTGCTCCAAGCTGCTCTGCCATTCGGCATAATCGGCGGCCTCGGCATCGCCGGTCTTGTCTTTCATGGTTTCCAGCGCAACGTAGTGCGCATGATCGACAGGCTGGTCGGACAATATTCCGTAAAACGCCAGTTGGTGGTCTTCGCGCTGTTTCAGCCTTTCACGCAGGGCCGACACATTTTTGGTTTTGTAATCCAGCACCGCCCGTTGCCCGGCATCGGTTTCATCTATCCGGTCTATGCGCCCGTGCAAGGTAATTTCGCCATCTTCCCAGCGCAGCAGTTTTTCGAATTTGCGCTCGCCGAATGCAAAATGCCAGCCCTCCGCTTCGCGCGCATCGGCCCATGCCAGGTAGGCCGGCAGCGCTTTTTGCCAGCGCGCATAATAGCCGAGCGCGGCTGCATTATTGGCTACTTCAGTATCGAATACGGTCGCTGAAATTTGCCGCAGCAAGGGTTCGCGCTCCCCGGCCGGAATATTCCGGTCGCGCACGGCTTCATGATAGGTGTTCAATATTTGGTGCAGCCAGTCGCCGTAGTCGCGTTTCTCAGGCATGTCGGTCAATTCATCCAAACCGGACAAGGCCAGCATCCGCGTCGCAAAGAATTGATAGGGGCAGGCAACCAGGCTGTTGTATCCGCTGGCGGATAACTTTGGCGGCAGCAGTTGCGGCGCGGACGGCGCCGGCATGGTTGCGGGCATTGGGCGCAATTGCTGCTTGCCGATAGGCGCGCGATGCGTTGGCAAGGTTGCCGCGCCGGCGCGCTTCAGAATCAATTGCAGACGCAATATCCATGGGCTGGCCGGATTCGGTTCGCCGTCGTGATGGGTTTGCCACGACAACACGACCGCGCCGCCGCTGCTTAACAGCGCCGCGAAGTCCCGCAGTTGTTGGCGCTGCCGGCTTTCACGGGTGGCCAGACCCAATTCGCGCCGTACTGCATTCGCAAAAAACAGCGTCTCGTTCGGTTGCGACGGTAAATGCTCGGCATCGCAACCCAACATCAATACCGCATCGAATGGCCGCAATTGCGCGCCGTTCAGCGGCAGCATGACGACGCGCCGGTCGGCGCCCGGCGCCAGGTAGGCGGTGTCCTCCAATTGCAATGCGATGAAGGCGCGCCATTCGGCAAATGAAAAAGCCTGGGTCTGAGCATTGGACGTGCCAGCAATCGCCTGCAGCAGCGCAACGACCTGTGCTCCTGCCGCATCCTGAAGCAATGCCTGCCACATTCCCAGCGCCTGCAGCCCGGCCTCGGTGACGGTGCTCCATTGCGCGATCGTTTTGCGCCCGCCGAACAAAGCCGCCTGTTGCGCAAGCGATGCCACCAGTTCACGTGCAACCGGGGCAGCCGCCAATGCATGCGTCACCGCTTCCCAGCCCCCCAGCACGTTGGCGTTGCGCAGGCAGGCTTCCATCACCATCAGTTGCGTCTCTTTATGCTCCAGTGCGGCAAACGCAAACGGCGACTTCAACAGGTCCAGCAAGGCGATGGTTTCGGCCCGGGTTGCGACTACCTCAAACCACGCAACCACGGCGGAAGCGGCGCGCGTGGTCGATAATTTCCAGCCGGTTTCATCGGCGACGAATACCTGCGCCCGCTCCAGCAATGCACGCAGGCGACGCGCCACCACCCGGTCTTGAGCGATGACGGCGATGCTGCTTTTGCCCGCCAGCAGCCAGCCGATAACGGTTTGCGCGCCGAACTGCGCCTCTTGCTCCATGCTTCCGGCCGGACACAGCGCTACGCGTTGCGGCGGTTCGATCACGCGATCATCGCGCATTGTTTCCGCTGCTTGCGCCCCTTCCGTGCCTTCCGCATGTTCTTCCTGCAATTCCGGCCAAGCCGCCGCCAAAGCCGGCGCCACCGCCTCCCAGTCGAACAAAATCGGCACTACCGTTTGCCGTTCGCCATAGGCCTGCAAAAAGGCCAGGTCGAACAGCTCGGGTGCCGCCGGCGCAATCCATACCAGCGCCTCACTTGCCAGCTCGGCCAACCGCATCGTCTGCCGGTAACGGATCGCCAGCGCATCGCTGCCGTCAAGCTGCGATTTCCAGATCGACCACACCAGTTGCGCCTCATCCGAGACCATATGGCGTGCCGCCGGGGATAATTGCTCCAATGCCTTCTGCCAGCGCAGGTGCGCTGCATCCTGCGTATCCTGCACATTCGCAATGGTCGGCAACAGGCAAAGCGTCAACTCGTCGGACAGCGTCAGCAGCATCTGCGCCAGCGGCAGCAAATCGGTATTACGGCGGGCGCTGAATAATTTCTTGAGCCACGCATGCTGGCGCAACTCCGCGTATAAATCCATCAACCGCGCGCCGGCGGCGGCAGGCGGAGCCGATTCCGGCAGCAGCAATGAACACCATGCCGCCAGCGTGGTTATGCGCGGTGGGATGAAAGCCGCCCCGGCCTGCTGCACCAATGCGGTTTTCAGCAACTGCGCATGCGCAAAAGTCGGCGTCACCACGCGCACGGCCGACATGTCCAACGGCTGCCCGGCTTGATTGGCATACGCCGGAACCAGCAACGAATGGCCCAGCAGGGTCCCTGCGGCGGCGTCCCAGAATGCTTGCGAAGGGGAAATCAGTAAAGGTTTATGCAACATGCCGGCAATGTTAAATGGTAAATAACGTCAACTAGGCCACATGGCTCATTGCGCGTGCGCAGACTGCGTTTGTGCCTCATTTATGCCCCATTCTATGCGAGCTGAAGTGAAAATTAATCAGTTACGTTACACTTTTTGTAAAAATGAGTTATGATTTAGCTTATACCTCGCCGCGTTACCTCTTGCCGCAGCTTTCAATCTCGTTAATTCGTGCATGACGCCACCAGCTAATCACCGCTTTACAATCTGGCAGCGCTCAACTGATTCCAAACAAGACTGATAGGTCGCGCGACGCTAATTCATCCCTTTTTACCTCATATCGAGGAAACCATGAGCGAAAATATTACACACGTCACCGATGCTTCATTTGAACTGGACGTATTGAAGTCCGATAAACCGGTTTTGGTCGATTTCTGGGCCGAATGGTGCGGCCCTTGCAAAATGATTGCGCCGATCCTGAAAGAAATCGCGAAAGATTA
Source organism: Burkholderiales bacterium (assembly GCA_044445195.1). GTDB lineage: Bacteria > Pseudomonadota > Gammaproteobacteria > Burkholderiales > Burkholderiaceae_D > PKWO01. The sequence goes on from JBIODP010000233.1 coordinate 4,019, forward strand.
CGACGGCAGATTGCAGATCGTCAAAATGGATGTGGACGCCAATCAGGCGATACCGAGCAAATTCGGCATCCGCGGCATTCCGACCCTGATTTTGTTCAAGAATGGCGTGCCCGCCGCCCAAAAAGTAGGCGCCATGGCTAAAGGCCAACTCACTTCATTCATTGACAGCAATATTTAGCATTAGCTGCGGCGGTGCGCCTGCAC
>JBIODP010000234.1:0-4166 GCA_044445195.1 Burkholderiales bacterium
TTGCAAGCACCCTCTCCCCCGCCCCTCTCCCGCAAGCGGGCGAGGGGTGCAAACCGGCGCCACTGACTTGTGGGTAACGATTAGCGCAGTGGGTAGTATACCGCCGGTTTCGGTGATAACAGAACCGCTATCGGAAGAACCCGCTATCCAATCTTAAAATTCTTCTTCTTCGTCCAACATAGCGGCCGGCCTCCTCAATTTCCGCTTTGCCATCCGTTTCATCCGTTCATCGCGTTCGCGTTGCGCCTCTTTGTTCTTCCGATATATCCGGCGCAAGCGAAAAATAGTGAATGACGCAGCCAGCAGCGTGATCCCGGAAATAACCGAAACAGTCGATTGATAATTTAAACTGGACGCCACCCCGACGACCGCATATCCGTAAGGCGAATACTCATACCAGATAGATTCCAAGGTCATTTTAGGTAGCCGTCTCAAGTTTAAAAAATTATTTTCTTGTTATTATAATATCGCCCTTTGCTAAGCTGCGCAACCGGCCCAGCAAGCGTGCTTCCAGCCACTGCCATGCCAGCAGCGCCGGCACACCGAATAAAATTTCGCGCAGGCGTTTGATCAGCGCGAGCGATAACGCCACTTCACCGTTGATCCCCGCCATGTGCCCAAACAGCATCACACCGGCCTCCTGTACGCCCAACCCGCCCGGAACGAAGAAGCTTGCATGGCGCACCGCCTGGGTAAGCGCTTCGATTGCCAGCGCAGTTCCCGGACTGACGCGATGACCGAGCAGCGCCAGGGCAAACCAGGTCTCGAACGAACCGATCAGATAACCTGAAAATTGCCAGGCCAGCGCCTGCAGCAGGCGCAACGGCTGGGCGAAAAGGCGATGCACTTCGGTATCGATCCGAGCGCCGTCAAGGCCTATCGCGAAACGATTATCGGAACCGAAGAGCTTTTTCGCGATACTGCCGAGACGCTCGAATACGGCGCCGTGCCGCAACAAAAAATAGACGATGACAGGAATCGGCAAGGACAGCAGCAATGCCGCGCCGATGCTCCAAACCTGGTCAAGATTAGTCGTCGCCGCCATGAGCATGACAATCCCGAGACCGCAAAAAAGATATTGCGTTACCAAAGTAATCAAGACTTCGACGATCACCGTGGCCGTCACGCCTGCGGTGTCGTCAAGCCGCAGACGGGTCAGGCGAATGCCGACCACTTCGCCGCCGATTCCAGCCGATGGCAGCAAACGCCCGACCGCTTCACGCACGCAGGCAACCCGGAACAGGAACCACAGGGTTGCGCGGCGCATCGGATCGATCGGCGCCAGCAGCACTTTCCAACCCTGCGCATCCAGCAACAGCGGCACGCAGTGAGCGGGCAGCAACAGCAACAGCAGCCATCCGGCACGGTCGAGCGCCTGCAGTATCTCCGGCAGGCCTTGATGGACGATCAGCCCGACCAACAGCAGAAAGCCGCCGAAACCGGTCAGATAGGCAAGCCTCTGCATGCGATTCATACTTTATGCCGCGCTTCGACAGGCGCTTCGAGCATATCCGAGAAACCGCCCAATCTGGCGCCAAGAAGATCGATCGCCGCGCGCACCCGCGGTGAAATCAGCGCGGCAAACTCATCCGCATGCCGATAACCTGGCATCGATCCGCTAATGTCGGCTCCGGAAACCAGCGCCGGATGCAGATAGATTTCCCCGACCCCAACAGGCAGGGCATCCAAGGCTTTGAGTAAAGCCGCTTCGTCGAACTTGCCTGAATGTTTGATGCCGACCAGGTAATCGTTATGGGCAATCCCGGCGCTTGCCAGGCGGCTTTTAAGCAAGGCCAGCCACGGTTTGAGCAGTACCGATATGCCCGCTTCGGCAGGCAGGCGCATGGCCCGCAAGCCGAACGGTCTGCCAATCTCCAGAATCATGCCGAGTATGGTCGGGTGCAAATGAAAATGCTTGTGGGTGTTCACATGGTCAAGCGGCAGGCCGGTTGCGGCGAAGGCGGTAAATTGCGCGCGGATTTCAGCCTCCAACTGGCGACGCACCGAGGGCAAAAAGAAGAACCGCACGCCGGCGCGGACCATATCGCTGCCGAAACGCCCCTGGGCATCGACCAGATCGGGAATTTCCTCGGACGGCAACATGGCCTGTCCGTCAGCCAATACCAGGTGCAGCCCGACGCGCAAACTGCGCAAGGCGCGCGCGCGCGCCACTGCATCGGCTGCGGCCGGCGCTGCCACCATCAGGCTGGCCGCACTGAGCACGCCTTCCCGATGTGCGCGCTCGACTGCCTGGTTCACGCTCAAATGCAGACCGAAGTCATCGGCGGTGACGATCAGACTGGGTGCTTGCCTGATCACGGTCTATCCATCATTACACTTCATGCGCGCGCAGGAAACGGAAAAACTCCACGCCTTCACGCAGGCGCCGTTTCATCATGTCCCAGCTCCCCAACATCTCGCGGACGATTTCCCAAATCTTGCTCGGACGAAAATAGAAGCGTTTATAAAAGACTTCAACGCCGTGATAAATCTCTTCTTTCGACAGGTGCGGGTAACTGATCGTCGCCAGTTGCACGCCCTTCTCGTTAACCAGATTGATTACCTTGTTCGGTGCGATCCAGTTATTCTCGACCGCCTGCTCATACAGCCTCGTGCCCGGATAGGGCGCAGCAAGCGACACCTGGATGGTGTGCGGGTTGATTTCCTTGGCGAAGGCGATGGTCTTTTCGATGGTTTCCCTGGTCTCGCCGGGGAGGCCGAGTATAAAGGTTCCATGCACCATGATGCCCAGCTTGCGGCAATCCGCCGAAAAGCGCCGGGCAATGTCGGTGCGCAGGCCTTTCTTGATGTTCAGCAAAATCTGGTCGTCGCCCGACTCATAACCGACCAGAAGCAGGCGCAGACCATTCTCTTTCATGATTTTCAGCGTCGAATACGGCACGTTGGCCTTGGCGTTGCACGACCATGTCACGCCAAGCTTGCCCATGCCGCGCGCGATCTCTTCAACCCGGGGCTTGAAATCGGTAAAGGTATCGTCGTCGAACATGATCTCCTTGACTTCCGGCATGTTCTCCTTGATCCACTTGACTTCCTCCAGCACGCTTTCCGGACTGCGCGTGCGGTAACGGTGTCCCCCGACCGTTTGCGGCCACAGGCAGAACGTGCATTTTGAACGGCAACCGCGACCGGTATAGATCGATACGTACGGATAATTCAAATAGCCGATGAAATAGTTCCTGATATTCAGGTCGCGTTTATAGACAGGCGCCACGAATGGCAGCGCATCCATATCCTCGATCATGTCGCGCGGCGCGTTATGCCTGACAGACCCGTCAGGCAACTTGTAGCTGATCCCGGCCACCTCGGCAAACGGCCGGCCCTCGGCAATTTCCTTGCAGGTGTAGTCGAATTCTTCGCGCGCGACAAAATCGATGGCGGCGCTGGCCAACAGCGATCCTTCCGCATCGACCGCCACTTTCGCGCCGACCATGCCAATCACGATGCCCGGCTTGCGGCTTTTAAGCAACTCCGCAAATTTGGCGTCGGTCGGAAATGACGGCGTGCTGGTATGCAGGATCGCCAGTTCGTAGTCCTGCGCAATATCCAGCGCCTGGTTTACGCTCAACTCATCGGCCGGAGCATCGAGCACCCGGCTATCCGGTATCAATGCCGCAGGCTGGGCCAGCCAGGTCGGATACCAGAAGGATTTGATTTCGCGTTTGGCTTGATAACGGGAACCCGCGCCGCCGTCGAAGCCGTCAAAAGAAGGCGCTTGCAGAAAAATGGTTTTCATCTCATTACACTCGGTGATCGTTGAAACGTCAAATCGACTAAATATCGGCTAAATAAGCGCTCATGGCAGCCTTGCGGGGTCGTCCTGCACCGGCACCGTTTGCCCGCGCCACTGCGCGGTCGAGCCCAGGAAGGCGCTCATCCAGACTAGCAGCAACAAACCATCCCGCAACGGCGCATACACGGCGTTGCCGGGGCGGGGCAAGCCGGGCGTCGGCTGTCGCGCATGCATCGACAGCCGCGCAACGCCGCCGACCATGGCGATGCACAGATTCAGGGCAGTCGGCGCCAGCAGCACGCCCAACACCAGCATCGGAAACGTAAACGTAATGAAGGTAAACGCGTACCCAAGCGGGTTCAATGACCGTATCGTCAACATCCAGCGGCGTTCGCGCGACCACATCGCGGCAAAA
>JBIODP010000235.1:0-4120 GCA_044445195.1 Burkholderiales bacterium
CATCGATATTATTCGCGATCGGCATATAGGCGTGGTCGACGATGTGATGACCACCGGCGAGACGCTGAATGAACTGGCGTCGACCCTGAAGCATTTTGGCGCCGCGCAGGTAACGAATTTTGTGTTTGCCCGAACTTTGCTGGCATAACCGGAGAAAATCTTTGTTCCACGTCGTTCTGGTTGAACCGGAAATACCCCCTAATACAGGAAATATTATCCGCTTGTGCGCCAACACCGGCGCCCAGTTGCATTTGATCGAGCCGCTGGGCTTTCCGCTGGACGACGCCAAAATGCGGCGCGCCGGGCTCGATTACCACGATTATGCGACGATGAAAGTGCACCGCGACTGGGACGCATTTATCGCAGCGGAGTCTCCTGCCGCCGACCGCATGTTCGCCTTGACCACGCATGGATCGACGCCGTTTTCAGACGGGTGTTTCCGCCCCGGCGACATCTTCGTATTCGGCTCGGAAACCAAGGGCTTGCGGACTGAATTAAGAGCATCGTTCCCGGCGTCGCAACGCATCCGGCTGCCGATGCGGCCGGAAAATCGCAGTTTGAATTTATCCAATGCCGTCGCCATCGTCATCTATGAAGCTTGGCGCCAGAATGGCTTTGCCGGCGGCGCCTGACAACGATTAATCACCTCCACTTTACTTGAAAGAAATCATCATGATGAAACGATGCCTGTGCGCCCTGAGCGCGATGCTTGCCCTGAATGCAGCCATGGCCGACGATTACCATGCCGGCAATCTGCATATAACCCACGCGCATACGCGCGCCACCGTGCCGGGGCAAGCCAGCGGCGCCGCTTACCTCACCATCGACAATCGGGGAACCGCCGACGACAAGCTGTTGTCGGTCGCGTCGCCGGCAGCCCAATCGGCTCAAGTGCACAGCATGGTGATGGATGGCGATATGATGCGGATGCGCGAAGTGCCGGCACTGGAATTGAAATCTTCAGCGCATGTGGAAATGCAGCCCGGCAACGGCTACCATATCATGCTTATCGGCTTGAAGCAGGCCCTGAAACCGGGGGAAAAGATTCCGCTCAGCCTGCATTTCGAAAAAGCCGGCAAGCTTGAGATCGAGGTCGTGGTCGATGAAAAATAGCCAGTGATAATTGAAAACGGCCGCTACAGCAGCCGTGCTTTCGATATCAGCTTCGTGGTCGACCTGTCGTACCGGAAGTCTATCGCCACTGCCTGGCCGCCATACGCCAGCACGGCTTTTCCTTCGGGAATGGCGTGCATGTCATAGTCGCCGCCTTTCGCATAGATGCCGGGCCTGGCTTCTTGCACGACTTCCAGCGCGGTATCTTCATCGAATGCAACCACCAGGCTGACCGATTCGAGTCCGGCCAAGACCGCCATGCGGTCTTCACACGTATTAAGCGGGCGCTCATCGCCCTTGCCGAGACGCTTGACCGAAGCATCCGTATTGACCGCCACGACCAGCGATGCTCCCAGCGCCCGGGCCTGCGCCAGATAAGTGACATGACCGCGATGCAGAATATCAAACACGCCGTTGGTCAACACGACTGGCTTCGGCAACTGCGCAACGCGCGCCGCAAGCTCGGCACGCGCGCACACTTTTCGCTCGAAATCAGTCATGGCTAAAAGAAAGGGCCAACTCAGGCCGGTATCGGAGTGGGGTCCGGGGCCAAGTGCCCGACGATTTCCTTGCGGTATCTATTCAAATCCTGCACGGTGCCAAAGCTGCGCTCAAACAACAGTGACATGTTGTGCAGAATACGTTCCACAACTTTTTTTTCCCACACGCCGTCGAACTTGATCTGACCATCCAGCCAGCGTTCCAGCCACTCGGGGTCGGGCAACCTCGATTGCACGGTATCGTTGGGGAATAGCGATTGATTGACATGCAGATTAGTCGGATGCAGCGGTTTTTGCGTGCGGCGGGCAGACGCCATCAATACGCCAATCTTGGCAAACGCAGCGCGCGCGGTGTCGCCCACTTCCACCAGCGCTTTTTTCATATAACGCAAATAAGCGCCGCCGTGGCGTGCCTCATCCTGGCTGATGACCTTGTAGATTTGCTTGATGACCGGCTCAGTATGCCACTCGGACGCGCAACGATACCAGTGATTCAGGCGAATCTCGCCGCAAAAATGCATCATCAGGGTTTCGAGCGGTGGCGCGGGATCGAATTCGAAGCGCACATTATGCAACTCCTCTTCGGTAGGCACGAGCGCCGGCTTGAAACGGCGCAAGTATTCCATCAATACCAGCGAATGCTTTTGCTCTTCAAAAAACCACACCGACATGAATGCGCAAAAATCGCTGTCGCCGCGATTGTCGCGTAAAAACATCTCGGTTGCCGGCAGTGCGGACCACTCGGTAATCGCATTCATGCGAATAGTCTGAGCCTGCTCGTCAGTTAACTTTGCAGCATCGAACTGATCCCACGGAATGTCTTTTTCCATGTTCCAGCGGACTTGCTCCAAAGATTTAAACAATTCTGGGTACAGCATGCGTGCCTTACAATTTAAGTCAAGTATTAGATTTTACCAAGAAATGCCAACTTGCACCTAGGGGAGAAACTTCATGCGGATTTCGGTGTTTTGCGCTGACGTGGGGTCGGCGTTTTTTTGGCTCCCGCCTCCTTGCCGACGGCAGGCTTGGCTGCTGAGGCTGATTTGGCGGATGATTGAGTAGCTGTTTTTGCCACTTTCTCAGGTTTTTCCGAAGCCATCGCGGTATTTACTGCCTGTTTAAACTGATCCTGCAGCATATTCCACCAGATTGCCGGATTGGCAAGCTGTGCGGCCGGCTCGCCTGGTGCCGTTGTTTGCGGCTTGGGCGAGGGTTTGGATTCCGGCTTTTGTTCCGCCTGCGGTGCTTCAGCCGACATTTCAGCCGGTTTTCCAGCTTCTTTCGAGAATGAATAAGCCGACTCCCTGGGCGCAGCCGCCGCTTCGGGCGCAGCAGCGGGCCGGACTGCGGCGCTCAACGCCTCGCTCATCGAATGAAGTGCCGAGATGGTAGCGCTCTGCACTTCCAGTGCCTGTATCGTGCCGCGCAGCATGTTCATATTAAGCGTCAGCCACGACTCCACTGCCTTCAAATCTGCAATCTGCTTATTAATCTCGTCAACAGACAAGGTCGGCATCACGATGCCGGGGATGTTCATGCCGGGCATATTCATGCCGCCCCACAGATTTTTTACAAAATCCAGCGTATCCGTCATGGCGTCCATGCCGGGGCTATGGGGCACAGAAGGTTTTTGCATGTTTTTTCTCCATTATCTCGACTTTATTAGCGTATCAGATTCAGCGTAGCAGATAAATGATGGAAACGACATAGGCACGCTGCCTATTTCCGACAACATGCCAAAAGCGCCTCTCAAGATTGAATCGAAACAACACAGCGCATCCGCGCGCCGGCTGAAGCGTTTACACTAGCGGTATGGTATCCCACTCACAATCCGTCACCCCGCCCGCCGTCCGTAGTCCGTTTTCCTGGCGCTGGCTTGTGGTGCTGGCAATGTCGGCATTGCTGCATCTTGTGGCGCTTGAGTGGACCAACGAGTATGTGGCCCTGCCCTTTGCAGGCGATGAACAGGCGAGCGTGACGACGATGCAATTGTATGCGCCGCCCCCGATCCCTGCCCCGCCCCCGCAGCCAGTCGTCAAGCCCAAGTCGAAATTTAAACCGCGCGCCCATCCGATGTTGCGGCCTGTTCCGGCCCCGGCTCCCGAGCCGGGGCCAACACCTTCGACCGCACTCACCCAGACTGCGCCTCTAGCGTCCGCCGATGAGAAAATACCGGCGGTCGATGAGAATGCCGCAACCGAGCCGGTCGGTGCCGAGCCTGCGGCTACCCCTGATAAAACGGAGGCCAAGGCCGATGCCCCGGTTGAAAAAACGTCGGCGATTCACTACACGGTTGACCTGCCGCCCTCTGCCGAATTGAAATACGATGTGCAAAAGGTGCCGCACGACGGCGGCATCATGCGCGGCCACGGCACGATAAACTGGCACAGCGACGGCAGTAATTATCAGGTAACAGGAGAAGTCGACGTGACAATCTTTACCGTGCTGACGTTCAAAAGCGAGGGCGTGCTGGACCAACATGGCATCGCTCCGGTGCTGTATAGCGA
>JBIODP010000236.1:0-4102 GCA_044445195.1 Burkholderiales bacterium
GTTGTCGGTCAGCGTGCCATGATCCATCACTTGCAGCAGGATGTTGTAGACATCCGGATGCGCCTTCTCGATCTCGTCGAGCAACAGCACCGAATACGGATGCTTGGTGATCGCCTCGGTCAAGAGCCCGCCCTGGTCGAAACCCACATAGCCTGGCGGCGCGCCGATCAGGCGCGAAACGGCATGGCGTTCCATGTATTCGGACATATCGAAGCGATGCAACGGCATGCCCATCGCATAGGCAAGCTGACGCGCAACCTCGGTCTTGCCGACCCCGGTCGGACCGGAGAACAGGAAGCTGCCGATGGGCTTTTGCGGATTGCCCAGACCGCTGCGCGACATCTTGATGGCGGTGGCAAGCGCGTCAATCGCCTTGTTCTGGCCGAACACCACCGCTTTCAGATCGCGGTCGAGCGTTTTAAGCGTGTTGCGGTCATCCGAGGAGACAGTGCGCGGCGGGATGCGCGCAATCTTGGCAATGATCTCCTCGATCTCGTGCTTGCCGATGACTTTCTTCTGCTTCGATTTCGGCAGGATGCGCTGCGCGGCCCCGGCTTCGTCCAGCACGTCGATCGCCTTGTCAGGAAGGTGGCGATCGTTGATGAAACGCGAGGACAGCTCAGCCGCGCTGGTCAATGCAGCCGCGCTGTATTTGACGCTGTGATGTTCTTCGAAACGCGATTTCAGTCCGCGCAGGATCGCGATGGTCTGTTCGACGGACGGTTCCGGCACGTCGATCTTCTGGAAGCGGCGCGACAGCGCGTGGTCCTTCTCGAAGATGCCGCGATATTCCTGGTAAGTGGTCGCTCCTATGCACTTCAATTGCCCGTTCGACAACGCAGGTTTTAGCAGGTTGGAAGCATCCATCGTGCCGCCGGAAGCCGCGCCAGCGCCTATCATGGTGTGGATCTCGTCTATGAACAGAACTGCATTGGCCGCTTCGTTGAGTTCTTTGAGCACGGCCTTGAGGCGCTGCTCGAAATCGCCGCGGTACTTGGTACCCGCCAGCAGTGCGCCCATGTCCAGGGCGTAAACATGCGCATCCTTGAGGATTTCAGGCACATCATGTTCCACAATGCGCCGCGCAAGCCCCTCGGCAATCGCGGTCTTGCCCACACCGGCTTCACCCACCAGCAGGGGGTTGTTTTTGCGGCGGCGGCATAGCGTTTGTATGACGCGTTCCAATTCTATTTCGCGTCCGATCAACGGATCGATCTTGCCGGCCAATGCCTGCGCGTTCAGATCCAGCGTGTAGTTCTTCAGCGCGCCGCCGGCAACCTGTTCCTGTTCGGATTCCGTGTCATTCTGCGGCTTGTTTGGCAAGGCGGCCTGAGTCTTGTCTATACCGTGGGCGATGTAATTCACCACGTCGAGGCGGTTTACATTGCGCTGTGTCAGGAAATATACAGCGTGCGAATCCTTCTCGCCGAACAGCGCGACCAGTATGTTGGCGCCGGTCACCTCCTTCTTGTTGGTCGATTGCACATGCAGAATGGCGCGCTGAATGACACGCTGGAAACCCACTGTAGGTTGGGTATCCACTTCCTGGTCTCCTGGTGTGACTGGCGTATGCGTGGCGATGAAGTCGGTCAGCACTTGGCGCAACTCGTCTATATTCACGCCGCAGGCGCGCAATACCTGTGCGGCGGAGGCATTGTCCAGCATGGTGAGCAGCAGATGCTCGACCGTGATGAACTCGTGCCGCTTCTGGCGCGCCTCGACGAATGCCAAATGCAAGCTGACTTCCAATTCTTGTGCAATCATTTTAGCTTTCCTCCATGCCGCATCGTAACGGATGTCCGTGTTGTTTTGCAAATTCTGATACTTGAGTAACCTTGGTTTCTGCGACATCCCGCGAATATAATCCGCACACCGCCGAACCCTCGTTATGCACTTTGAGCATGATTTGCAAAGCTCGTTCGCGATTCATCTCAAAAAACCGCTGCAACACTTCGATTACAAAATCCATCGTGGTGTAATCGTCATTGAACAAAATCACCTTGTACATGCGCGGCGGCTTGGTTTTGACGCGTTCCGGTGCGAGTACTGTGCCGCTGTGGTGTTTGGTTGCCATAATAGTTTAGGGTATATTCTGACACCTATTTCGATTGCATACTTGATGATTAGTGAAGCTTTTTCAAGCCCAATCGAAAAATATTTTATAAACCACTTGACGATATCAACCAAACTGGAGTAAAAAGTGCGCTGGTGTTTGACTCAAAGTATCTGCAGTACTGGTTTTGCCGTGTGCGATCTTGGATTCAAACAGTTTTGCGGGGGAGTTCCCCGTTTTTTTTGGTAAGGAAGCAATCACATGGCAACTGGTACGGTTAAATGGTTCAACGATGCAAAGGGATTCGGTTTTATTACTCCCGATGATGGCAGCGAAGATTTGTTCGCTCACTTTTCCGCAATCAACATGAGCGGTTTTAAATCGCTCAAAGAAGGTCAGAAAGTGACCTTTGAAGTAGTTCAAGGTCCCAAGGGCAAGCAGGCCTCCAATATCCAGGCACCTTAATCGGTTCCTGGATTGGAAAAAAGCCCGGCGCGAAAGCGCCGGGCTTTTTGTTTGTATTCCCTTGAAAGAGTGAATCTAACCCAGGGGGACAGGCACAAATATTTGTTGGTCGCCCCGCAAAATCAGCAAAGCCAGCGGTTTATGGGCCTTGCGCGCAAGCGAGCTTAACTTTTCAATACTGGCCGCATTTTCCCCATTCACTGATAGGATCACGTCTCCAGCTTGAATTCCGGCGCGGGCAGCCGGACCTTCACCCGCATTCTCAACCAGCAAACCTGAGGCAACATCAGCCTGTTTGCGCTCTTCCGGGGTGAGCGGGCGAACAGTCAAGCCCAGTCCGACCTTATTTTCTTCCCCGGCATTGCCCTTACTTCCGGCAACCTTCATTTCGCCCACGCTCAAAGAAATCTTCAGGATTTTACCTTTGCGCCACAGCTCGATGTTTGCTTCGGTTCCCGGTGCCAGTTTGCTTACCAGGGGCGGGAGGTCTGCGGAGTTGCCGATGCCTTTTCCATCGAACTTAAGAATCACATCACCAGGTTCGATACCTGCTTTTGCTGCGGGGCTATTCTTTTCTACCGAACTGACCAATGCTCCGGCAGGTTTATCAAGTCCAAAAGTGTCTGCCAATTGTTGGTCCACATCCTGTACCATCACTCCAAGACGCCCCCGGCTTACCTTGCCATGCTCGAGCAGTTGTCGTTCAACATTCATCGCGACATCGATCGGGATTGCAAAGGATAGCCCCTGAAATCCGCCGCTGCGGCTGTATATTTGCGAATTGATGCCGATCACTTCACCCTTCATATTGAACAGCGGCCCCCCGGAATTGCCAGGATTGACAGGAACATCGGTTTGCAGGAAGGGCACATAACCTTCATCCGGCAGCGAACGGGATTTTGCCGAGATGATGCCTGCGGTTACGGTATTCTCAAATCCGAAAGGCGAACCTATTGCAATCACCCACTCTCCTACACGGGCATTCTGCGGGTCACCGATCTTGACGGTCGGCAAGCCATCGGCTTTGATCTTGAGCACGGCGACATCGGAAAGCTTGTCGATCGCGACCACCTTGGCTTTGAACTCGCGCTTGTCGGTAAGCTTCACGATGACTTCGTCGGCACCCGAGACTACATGGGCATTGGTCAGGATGACGCCGTCAGGCCCGACGATGAAACCCGAACCCAGACCATGGGTGGGTACGCTTTCATTTTGTGGCGGTACCTGAAAGCGGCGGAAAAACTCATAGAATGGATCGTTGGGATCCATCTGGGGGAAACCCGGGAATCCGGAAAATCCGGTTTTGACCGAACCCGACACGCTGATATTGACAACAGCAGGGCCTTGCTGGCTGGCGATTTCGGCAAAGTCGGGCAGCTTGATAGCGGGTGTTGCGGCACTCCCGCTGGGATTTGATGCTGGTGTGGGCTGGGCCAGGGAAACCGCCCTGGCTTCGTTGATGGGTATCGTACCTCGGTAGATATAACCACCCATTGAGGCCGCAACGACGACCAAAGCAATGCCGACCAGCCTGATCGAACCCGGTAAGTTATGCAATTGCATGTCACGCACTCCTTCAAATAA
>JBIODP010000237.1:0-4087 GCA_044445195.1 Burkholderiales bacterium
GAATAGGAATATCTTCTCGGCGCTCGCGCAAACTGGGCAAACGCAACCGGATCACGTTCAAACGATGGTACAAATCTTCACGGAACAGGCCGTCGCGTACGCGCTGTTCAAGATTTTGATGCGTCGCTGCGATCACGCGCACGTTGGCTTTCAACGGCTGATGGCCGCCAACCCGATAAAAATGCCCATCCGACAGTACGCGCAATAAGCGCGTCTGCAAATCGAAGGGCATATCGCCAATTTCATCCAAAAACAGCGTGCCGTTTTCCGCTTGCTCAAAACGGCCTCGGCGCGTTGTCTGGGCGCCGGTGAACGCGCCGCGCTCGTGCCCGAATAATTCCGACTCCAGCAAATCCTTGGGAATTGCCGCCGTATTCAGTGCGATAAACGGCTGCAAGGCGCGCGGACTATGTTTGTGCAATGCGCGCGCCACCAACTCCTTGCCGGTACCGGACTCGCCGGTAATCAACACCGTCACATTCGACTGCGACAACCGCCCTATTGCCCGAAATACATCTTGCATCGCGGGCGCCTGACCGAGAATTTCCGGCGTCTCGGTGGCAGACTGTTCGACTATCGATTCGCGTAAACTCTCATCAAGCGCACGGCGAATCAATTCCACCGCTTTGTCGACATCGAAAGGCTTGGCCAGATATTCAAACGCCCCCCCCTGAAAAGCGGCGACCGCAGAATCCAGGTCTGAAAATGCGGTAATGATAATGACGGGCAAACCGGGGTGCTTGGCCTTGACCGCCTGCAATAATTCAAGCCCGGACTCGCCCGGCATCCTGATATCGGACACCAGTACCTGCGGCATGCTGGTTTGCAACGCTTCGAGAGCATCCCGCACATTGGAAAAACTTCTTGTGGCAAGACTCTCTCTTGCCAAGGCCTTTTCGAGCACCCAGCGAATCGACTCATCGTCGTCGACAATCCAGATCGGTTTCATATTTCTTTCATCACGGCAGTGGAATCAGTATCCTAAAATCCGTGTATCCCGGATGACTTTCGCAATCGATCACCCCTTGATGCTGTTGCACAAAAGTTTGCGCCAAAGTCAGCCCCAATCCGCTTCCGCCATCCCGCCCGGATACCAGCGGATAGAAGATGCGATCGCAAATCTCGGGTGGGATACCCGGTCCATTGTCGGTTATATGCAAGTCTAATGCCAGCCGATAACGCACCTTCGCCAAGGTTACTTGCCGCGCCACCCGTGTAATAAAAGTCAACTCGGCATCTCCGGCTTTTATCCGCTCGGCCAGTGCCTGAGCCGCATTGTGCGCAATATTGAGAACTGCCTGTATCAATTGCTCCTGGTCGCCGCGAAATTCGGGAACCGACAAATCGTAGTTGCGCTTGATGGTCAATCCATTCGGAAATTCCGCAACGATCAGACTGCGTACCCGCTCGCATACTTCGTGGATATTCACGTCGCCGACGATATGCGGCCGGCGATGCGGCGCCAACAGCCTGTCAACCAAAGTTTGCAGGCGATCCGCCTCCTTGATGATAACCTGCGTATATTCGCGCAATTCCTTCAGTTGACGTTCCGGCAATTCAAGTTCCAGCAACTGCGCGGCGCCGCGAATTCCGCCTAGCGGATTCTTGATTTCATGCGCCAGATTGCGTATCAACTCCTTGTTGGCCTGGCTTTGGTCGAGAATGCGTTCCTCCCGATCCAGTTTGAGCTGCTGCACATTCTCCCGCAACTCGATCAATACCGGCATATCGGGATCATCCAGCGCATTGACGATCACATGCACCTGCAACGGCTCGCGACCGGCTCTCTCCAGAATCAGATCTAGCCGCTTGTCGGCGAACTGATGCTCGACCGCCTGGAAAAATACGGTTGCCAGTTCCTCGCCGTTGAGGAATAAATCCATCAATTTCTGTTGTGATAATGCCTTGAACGAGCTTTCCAGCAAATTTTCGGCAGCGGCATTGGCGTAGATAATGCGGCTTTCCGCATTCAGTAAAATAACGGCTGAGGCCAGCAAGTCCAAGCCGTCCAATGAGGTCGAAGGTATTTTCACAGCTATCCCAAAAAAAATAGGCCGCAGAATGCGACCCTTTCACAGGCACCATCCAGACTACGCTATTTTAGGTTATTCAACTCTTGCTGCAACGCTTCAATATTTTGTTCCACACGACTGATATCCTGTTGCATTGTCGACACCCGTTCCTGATATTTCGCATAGTTGCGTTCGCCGCCCTGACGCTCCGGCTCGCCATTGTTATAGTCTTTCTTCAATGCGGCAAGCTTATCTTGCTCACTCTTCATCTCGTCTTGCAAAATCTGCCGGCGGTCATTGTCACGCGTTTTTTGAGTTCCACTATCGATTTTGGGGAAATTCCCCAAGCTTGGGGAAGCCTTCAGGGACGCCGGTGCGGTCCGCTTTGCGGGAGCGGGGATGAGTGTCAGCCCTGGTAAATCGACCTTCTTGCAGCCCTTGGTAGAGCCTGTATTCCTATATTCCTTGCTGCCGTTCTCGCCGATGCACAGGTACACATCGCTTTCTGCATAAGCAGCCCCAATCACGGCAAATAAGATAATCAGCGCAGAAAATTGATATTTCATAAACTTTTTGACGTAACCATTATGGCGGAATCGTAGTTTAGGATAAGAAGCCAGGCATTACAAACATTCAACGTAAAATTGTTGTCCTCATCCTGTTTGAGGACAACAGTTCCCACAACGCAACAACAAAAATGGGCGGGAAGCCAAAGCCTTCCGCCCATGCATTGCCTTGCAGCGCATTACGCCAATGTATTACACTTTGTATTACATGGAATAGTACATATCAAACTCGACCGGATGCGTGGCCATACGGAAGCGCGTTACTTCCGCCATTTTGAGCTCAATGTAAGCGTCGATCATGGTATCGCTAAACACGCCGCCACGGGTCAGGAACTCGCGGTCTTTATCCAAGTATTCGAGCGCCTGCTCCAGCGACGAACAGACGGTCGGGATCAGCGCATCTTCCTCAGGCGGCAGATGATACAAGTCTTTCGAGGCGGCTTCGCCCGGATGAATCTTGTTCTGCACGCCATCCAGGCCGGCCATCAGAAGCGCCGAGAAGCACAGGTAGGGATTAGCCAGCGGATCCGGGAAACGGGTCTCGATGCGGCGGCCTTTCGGATTCGGCACATGCGGAATGCGAATCGACGCCGAGCGGTTGCGCGAAGAGTAAGCCAGTTTCACCGGCGCTTCAAAGCCTGGAACCAGGCGTTTATATGAATTCGTACCCGGATTGGTAATCGCATTCAACGCGCGCGCATGCTTGATGATGCCGCCGATATAGTACAGCGCAAATTCAGACAGGCCCGCATAGCCGTCGCCTGCAAACAGGTTCTTGCCGTCTTTCCAGACGGATTGATGCACGTGCATGCCGGAACCATTGTCGCCAACGATAGGCTTCGGCATGAAAGTGGCGGTTTTGCCATAGGTGTGAGCCACGTTCCAGACCACATACTTCAGGTTCTGCGTCCAGTCCGCGCGCTGCACCAAGGTTGAAAACTTGGTGCCGATTTCATTCTGCCCGGCGCCGCCCACTTCATGGTGGTGCACTTCGACCGGAATGCCCAGCGACTCCAGGATCAGACACATTTCCGAACGCATGTCCTGAAAGCTATCGACCGGAGGAACCGGGAAGTAGCCGCCTTTGACGCTTGGACGGTGTCCGGTGTTGCCGCCTTCAAGCTTCTCGCCGGTGCTCCACGATGCCTCTTCGGAATCGATCTTGACAAAGCTGCCGGACATGTCGACGTTCCAGCGAACGCCATCGAAAATGAAAAATTCAGGCTCAGGACCAAAATAGGCGGTGTCGCCAAGTCCAGACGCTTTCAGGTGGGCTTCAGCGCGTTTGGCGATCGAACGCGGGTCGCGGTCATAGCCCTTGCCGTCCGATGGTTCAATCACATCGCACTGCATGAACAAGGTTGTTTCTTCCATGAACGGATCGATATTAGCCGTGCTGGGGTCGGGCATCAGTATCATGTCCGATGCTTCGATTCCCTTCCAGCCGGCGATCGAAGAGCCGTCGAATGCATGGCCGGACTCAAATTTATCGATGTCGAAACAGGATAC
>JBIODP010000238.1:0-4086 GCA_044445195.1 Burkholderiales bacterium
CTAATACACAGCTCCCCGTCTGGGGCTGCCCCGCACCCCCCCCCCCTCTCCCCGCCACGCGGGCGAGGGGTGCAACCCGGCGTCACAGCAAGCGCGCCAGCAACGCATGGTTGAAGCGCGCGTCCAGCGGAATCCGCACATGGTGACCGGCCCCCGGCGCAGTTTCAATCGCGTTGCCTTCAGCGGTTTGCATGCTTTGCAGCGTCACTATGTGATTCCCGCCGGGGTGAATTACCTCGATCCGGTCGCCCACCGTAAAGCGGTTTTTCACTTCGACTTCGGCCCAGCCGTCGCTGACCGCCTGCACATTGCCCACATACTGGCTGCGATGCAGTTCCGATACGCCTTTCATGTAATTCTGATGGTCCTGCGTATGATGGCGTTGATAAAAGCCGTCGGTATAGCCGCGGTTGGCCAGCCCCTGCAACTCACCGAGCAGGCCGACGTCGAAAGGTCGCCCGGCGACGGCGTCATCGATTGCGCGGCGATAGACTTGCGCGGTGCGCGCAACATAATATAGCGACTTGGTGCGGCCTTCGATTTTCAATGAGTCGATGCCGATCTTCACCAATCGCTCGATATGCTCGACTGCGCGCAGGTCCTTCGAATTCATGATATAGGTGCCGTGCTCGTCTTCCAGGATCGGCATCAGTTCGCCCGGACGCCCCGATACTTCAGTCAGGTAAGGACGATTGGCCAGCGGATGGCGCGGCATGTCGCCCAGCGCCGAAAACGCCTGATCGGCCTGCTCCATCGCCTGCCGGTAATCGAACGCTATGGTTTCGACCGGCGCTTGCGCCAAATCGCCGCTGGCGTCTTCTTCCGCATTTTTTACCTTGTAATCCCAGCGGCACGAATTGGTGCAGACGCCTTGATTGGGATCGCGATGATTAAAATAACCGGACAACAGGCAGCGGCCCGAGTAGGCGATGCACAACGCGCCATGCACGAATACTTCAAGCTCCATCTCCGGGCATTGCTGGCGGATTTCTTCGATTTCATTGAGCGACAATTCACGCGACAGAATGACGCGCGTCAATCCCATGCGATGCCAGAACTTGACGTCTGCCCAGTTCACTGCATTGGCCTGCACCGACAGATGAATCGGCACGTCCGGCCATTTGTCGCGCACCATCATGATCAGACCGGGGTCGGCCATGATCAGCGCATCCGGCTTCAGGTCGATAACCGGCTCCATATCGCGCAGATAGGTCTTCAACTTCGCATTATGCGCAAAGATATTGCTGGCGACAAAAAACAGCTTGCCGCGCGCATGCGCATCGCCGATGCCTGTCGCGAGCGCCTCCAGCGTCGAAAATTCATTGTTGCGGGCACGCAGGCTGTAGCGCGGCTGACCGGCATAGACGGCGTCGGCGCCAAAGTCAAAAGCGGCGTGCATCTTGGCGAGCGAGCCGGCGGGGAGCAAAAGTTCTGGAACGCGAAGCATGATAATCCTGGACTACGAAAGATAATTAATTTAAAACTCTTCCCAATTATCCGCGTTTGTCGTGTTTGCTGCAATGCGCCTGGGTTGAGGCTCAGGCGGAGGCACTGCCCGGACTGCTTTTTTCACGCTGGCCGGGCGGGCGGGCGGACTAACGAGCACAGGCTTCGGCGCCCTGGGCGCCCTGGCTACGGTGGGTGCAGTAGCTGCAGAGGCAGCAACCGCGTTTTCCTGGTCGGTAAGTTTGAACACCTTGACCACCTGCTCCAGATCGGCTGCCTGATCCTGCATGGATGCGGCGGCGGTGGCGGACTCTTCGACCAGCGCGGCATTTTGCTGGGTTACCTGATCCATTTGAAGAATCGCCTGATTGACCTGTTCTATGCCCGAAGTCTGCTCATCGCTGGCTGCCGTGATCTCGCCCATGACGTCTGCCACGCGCTTGATGCTGTCGACAATTTCCTGCATGGTCGAGCCGGCGCTGCCGACTAATTTCGTGCCGGCCTCCACTTTCTCGACCGAATCGTCGATCAGCATCTTGATCTCTTTTGCGGCGGCGGCCGAACGCTGCGCCAGATTGCGCACTTCGCTGGCCACTACCGCGAAGCCGCGCCCCTGTTCGCCTGCCCGCGCCGCTTCAACCGCCGCATTCAGCGCCAGAATATTGGTCTGAAACGCGATACTGTCGATCACGCCGATGATGTCGACGATCTTTTTTGCCGACCCATTGATCGCATCCATGGTGTTGACCACTTGCGAGACGACTGCGCCGCCCTTGACCGCAACGTCCGAAGCCGACTTGGCAAGCTGGCTGGCCTGACGCGCATTGCCGGCATTATTTTGCACGGTGCCTGTCAATTCCTCCATCGACGCTGCGGTTTCTTCCAGCGAGCCGGCCTGCCGCTCGGTGCGCAAGGCGAGGTCCTGATTCCCGGTCGCTATCTGGTCCGAGGTAGCGGTGATGCCGGCGGTGCCGTTGCGCACCGACCTGACGATACGGACCAGGCTTTTGTTCATGCTGGTCAGCGCCGCCAATAATTGGCCTACCTCGTCTTTGGAAGGAGTTTCAATGCGGTAGCGCAAATCGCCGACCGAGATAGCTTGCGATATCGTCACGGCATACTTGAGCGGCTTGACAATCTGCAGGGTGAACATCAATCCCATGCCAGCGACGACGGCCACTATCGCCGCAGCGATAATGGCGTAACCGGTAACGTCGTAGTGAACCTGGTCCATTTGCACATAGCCAATGACGGCAAGCGCGATCAACCCCGCGACGGCGCAAAAAATCAGCCCATACAAACGTTGTGCTATTGTCATTTTCGCAGTCTCCCGATCCGGCGCCAGGCACTATTCTACGGTGCCGATTATATTTTTACGATAAAGTTATCGTTGAGCAATTGTATATTACGACGATATTACGATACTGTGACGGCCTTTTGTAAAAAATTTAGTTAACCGCAGCTGCCGATAGCGCCGCATGCGGTACAAAAATCACAACCGTCTTTTCTGATGACGGTGCTGTTGCCGCACTCGCGGCATTGCTTGCCTGCCAGCGTTACCCCGGCGACAGCGGCATGCGTCGGCTCTTCCATCACGACGCCCATTGCCGTGATCGGGAAACCTTCTTTAGTCAGGATGCCCAGCATGGCATAACGGTGGATCACCAGTTGCGCAATATAAGCGACGGTGGATGGATAGCTGGCCTGCTTTTCGCTGCCCGGCACGCGCGCCAGGAAGTCGCCGCGCGGCTCGGCGTAATTCAACAGCTTGCGCAATTTCATGCCGATCCAGGCCGGGTCGATTACGCGCATATCCAGGCTGAGCAGCTTGCACAAGCCATCCAGCGCCCGCGGATGGCCGCCGGTGAGCCACATGCTGTACGGCCTTCTGCTGCCGTCCGGCATTTGCAGTTCTTTCAGCATCAGCACGAAATCGTCTTCGGTGGACGGATTGCAAACGTCCGCCACCCAGGCCAGCGTGCCATCGGCGCCGGTCTTCGGTTCATGCGACGCAAACAGCGCGTTCAACACCGGCGTCGGCTCGTTCGGGTCGGCATCCAGCGCGCCCAATTGCTGATAACGCCACAGAATCAACTTGGCCAACGCCGCCGTCGCGCTCGGCACTTGCACCCGTTCGCCGTTGGGCGGCATCGGCGTCTCGAATGGGTCGCCATAGGCGCGCGCCAGCATGGAAAACTTCTTGCGCAGCCAGCCGCGGTCATTGGCGCGCATGTCTGCGGACAGCGTCTTGGCGATCGCGTCCAGCCCGCGCGGCGGTTGCCCGCCTACCACCCATACTTCGAACGGCACGCCGCCCTTGTCTGAGATAACCACGGCAAAGTCGCCCTGGGGGCTGGCAATGGTGTCGCTCACCCAGCCTGACGCGCCGGCCGGCAAACCGGGACGCGACGGCCAGCGCAACGACGCCAGCGGCGGTGACATCGTGACTTCCGTCAAGACCAGGCGCTTATCCTGCTCCGACAACGTGACGGTCAACTGGTTGCAGCCTGTTTCCGCGGCGTCTGTCGGCACCGACAATACGGCGCCCAGCACGCTGTTGGGGCGATAGGTGGTAATCCCCTTCAGGCCCTTGTGCCACGCTTCGATATAGAGATTTTTAAACTCGTTGTAGGGGTAATC
>JBIODP010000239.1:0-4080 GCA_044445195.1 Burkholderiales bacterium
ATCAGCGCGCATTTCGCGGCTTCATCGAGCGGGGTTGAAGGCGTCATGACGCGGTCGATGATGGGCTTGCCGTATTTCGCTTCGCCAATCTGGAAATAGATATTTTCGTCGTACGATTCAATGAAATTGCCGGCTGAATACATCTGGAACAAGCGACAGCGCTCGCCTTTGATCTGACCGCCTAAAATCATGCTGACGTTAAAATCGATGCCAAACTGCGCCAGCGCGGCGGAATCGCGCTGATGGATGCTGCGTATCGCCTCGCCGACAATTTGCGCGGCTTCATACATCGATTTCACGGTCCAGATGCTTTTGCCTTCGGCGGTCAACTGTTCGGCAACAATCTGGCGAACCGACTGCGAAACAGACAGATTGCCGGCAGTCATCAGCACCAGCGTGCGCTCGCCCGGAATTTCAAAAACACTCATTTTGCGAAACGAGCCGACCTGATCGACTCCCGCATTGGTGCGCGAGTCGGATAAAAACACTAGCCCGGCGTCAAGCCGCATGGCGACACAATAAGTCATAAATCGGTAAAAAGGCTGTAGATTCGCCATTCTACCACCGCATCCAAAAGAGGCGAACCGGGCTGTAACCGGAAAAACCTCCGGGTGAACCCTGCCTTGAGCATTGGTTTGTACCCCTGTGTCCCTGCAGGGAAGGAGTGTCCGCTTGCAAGCGGACACCGTTACGCAGGCGCGGGGATGCGCTACCCAGCCAGCGGAACCAGAAAATCGCGGCTGACGCGATTTCCCAACTCGTATATGCGCTCCAAAAATTTGGTCAGATAATCGTGCAGGCCGTCGCGCAAAATATCGTCGATCCGGTTGAAACGCAATTCGGCATGCAATCTCCCGGCGAAGCGTTCGGTGTCGGCCGAGGCCTGGTTGCCTACTTCGTTAAGCATGACGACCACCTCATCCATGCAAGCCAGCAAAGAGCGGGGCATGTCGCCGCGCAGTATCAAAAACTCGGCCACGCGGGCCGGCGTGATGACATCCCGATATACTTTCCGGTACCCTTCAAATCCGGATACCGAGCGCAAAATCGCCGTCCAGTAATAGAAATCAATCTGGTTGTCGGGGTCGTTGCGCTGCCTGTCGCGTTGTTCTGCCTGCGAGAGCCGATGGGCGTTGTGGAACTTCACGTCCAGCAGCCGCGCAGTATTGTCGGCTCGCTCCAGGAAGGTGCCGAGGCGCATGAAGTACAACGATTCGTCCTTCAGCATGGTGCCTATGGTGACCCCGCGCGACAGATGCGAACGGTATTTTACCCATTCGAAAAAATGGCTGGGATCTTGTTCCAGGCGGCTGCCTTTCAAGCGCTCCTGCACCTCCAGCCAGGTTGCATTCTGGGTTTCCCACACTTCCGTGGTCAAGGTGCCGCGCACCGCGCGGGCATTCTCGCGCGCTTCCCTCAGGCACGAGGCGATAGAGGATGGATTGCCGGGATCGCGCACCATGAAGTCGATCACGTCCCTGGGCGTCAGTGACTTGTGTTTCTCGTTGAACCGGCCCGTCAGTTCCGAAATGCTGAGCATCGCCCGCCAGCCGTGTTCGGCCGCTTCCGCCGACTGCGGCAGCAGGGAGGTCTGCACATTGACGTCCAGCATGCGGGCGGTGTTTTCGGCGCGCTCCGTATAGCGGGCCATCCAGAATAAATGGTCGGCAGTTCGACTAAGCATCATTTCTCCAAAATCCAGGTGTCTTTGGTGCCGCCGCCCTGGGACGAATTCACCACCAGCGAGCCCTCCTTCAGCGCCACCCGGGTCAAGCCGCCCGGCACCATGGAGACGCTTTTGCCCGACAGCACAAAAGGCCGCAAATCGATATGCCGGGGCGCGATTCCCGACTCGACAAAGGTCGGGCAGGCCGACAAGGCCAGCGTCGGTTGCGCGATATAACCATCCGGCCTGGCCAGCAAGCGCTGCCGGAAGTCTTCGATTTCAGCCTGGGTTGAAGCCGGCCCCACCAGCATTCCATAGCCCCCTGCGCCATGCACTTCCTTGAC
This sequence comes from Burkholderiales bacterium, assembly GCA_044445195.1. Taxonomy (GTDB): domain Bacteria; phylum Pseudomonadota; class Gammaproteobacteria; order Burkholderiales; family Burkholderiaceae_D; genus PKWO01. Next base: position 2,011 of record JBIODP010000239.1, read on the forward strand.
CACCAATTCCGGCAGATGGGCCAGCGTGTGCGCCAGATCGTCCTTTTTGCGGCATTGATAAGTAGGCACATTGTTGAGGATAGGCTGTTCCGACAGATAGAATTTCACCATGTCCGGCACAAAGGGATAGATCGACTTGTCGTCCGCCACGCCGGTGCCGATCGCGTTGGTCAGGGTAACGCGTCCGGCCCGGTAGGCTGACAGCAAGCCGGGCACGCCGAGCGATGAGTCGGGCCGGAATGCCAGCGGATCGAGATAGTCGTCATCGATGCGGCGATAGATTACGTCCACCCGTTTAGGGCCGCGCGTGGTACGCATATAAACCACGTCGTCATCGACAAAAAGATCTTGCCCTTCCACTAATTCGACCCCCATTTGCTGGGCCAGGAACGCATGTTCGAAGTAAGCCGAGTTGTACATGCCGGGCGTCATGACCACCACGGTCGGGTCGGTTACCCCGGTCGGCGCCACCGAGCGCAAGTTATCCAGCAGCAAGTCCGGGTAGTGCGCGACCGGCGCGACCTTGTAACGGGCGAACAGTTCCGGAAACAGGCGCATCATCATCTTGCGGTTTTCGAGCATATACGAGACGCCGGACGGTACCCGCAAATTGTCTTCCAGCACGTAAAATTCACCCTCGCCGGCGCGCACGATATCGACGCCGGCAATATGCGCGTAAATGTCGGAAGCGACTGAAATATCCTGCATTTCAGGCCGATACTGCGTATTTTTGTAAATTTGCTCAGCCGGAATAATGCCTGCCTCAATGATCCGCTGCTCATGATAAATATCATGAATGAACATATTGAGCGCCTTGACGCGCTGCAGTAAACCCGCCTCCAATTGCGCCCACTCGGTTGCTGTGATGATGCGCGGGATGATGTCGAACGGGATCAGCCTTTCGGTGCCTGCATCATTGCCGTATACGGCAAACGTGATCCCGACCCGGCGAAAAATCAGATCCGCCTCGGCCCGCTTGTTGGCGATGACTTCAGGCGGCTGTTCGGTCAGCCATGCCTTGAATTCGCGGTAATGCCCGCGTACCGTGCTTGATCCATCGGCATACATTTCATCAAAGAATTTCAGCATGGCTGCATATTTTCATTATTGTGATGGGTTGCAAACAAGATTCCAGAAGTTACCCTATCAAGGACTATGCCAGCATCGCTATTATCTATGGCGAGCGCACATGATCGATCAATGCCAGCGTGGCCGGTTCGGGTTTCGGCGTCATCAGGCTCACTGCGGCAATGGCTAAAAAGCCGGCAGGCACGCCAAATACCCCTGCGGACAGCGGTGCGATCTGAAACCACTGGTTGGCCGACGCGCCGCCCAAGATGGGATTAGTATGCGCCATGTAATATACGCAGACTGAAAAACCGGCCGCCATGCCGGCGATTGCACCTTGTTGGTTCGCACGTTTCCAGAATACGCCCAATACTAGTGCAGGAAACAAAGACGAAGCCGCCAGCGAAAACGCGGCGCCGACCAGGGACAGGATATCTCCCGGCTTCAGCGAAGCGGTATAGGCAGCGACCAGCGCAACCACCAGCAGCAAAAGCTTGGAGATGGTCACGCGTTTTTGGGTGGAGGCGCCTGGAGCGACTGTTTTATAGTAAATGTCATGCGCCAACGCGTTGGAAATGGTCAGCAGCAAGCCATCGGCGGTCGACAACGCTGCCGCCAGGCCGCCCGCCGCCACCAGGCCCGAGATGACATAAGGCAAGCCTGCGATTTCCGGCGTGGCAAGCACGATGATGTCGCCATCCATGACGATTTCGCCGAGTTGCACGATGCCGTCATGATTGAGGTCGGTAATGCTGACCAGCGGGTTGATTTTGTCGATATTGGCCCAATACGAGACCCAGGCCGGAAGTTTGGAATATTCGGTGCCGACCAGCGAGGTGTAGATGTCGTATTTGACCAATACGGCCAGGGCCGGTATCGTGATATACAACAGCATGACGAAAAAAAGGGTCCAGAAGACCGACATCCGCGTCTCTTGCACCGATGGCGCAGTATAGTAGCGCACCAGAATATGCGGCAGCGCTGCCGTTCCCATCATCAGAC
>JBIODP010000240.1:0-4069 GCA_044445195.1 Burkholderiales bacterium
ATATTCCAGACCGGCAACTTGCCGACTTGGCAATAACTTGTGCGTCAAAACGCATATCCCGTGCCGAAGCGGTCCGACAGGCAATCGCGACATACATTGAGCAGAACAAGCCGTCGCTTTTGGACGCGTTCGGCATTTGGAAAGGGCAACAAGTGGATGGATTGGAGTATCAAGAGAAAATGCGCGCGGAATGGTAAAGCTCCTTTTCGACACGAACATTTTGATCGACTACCTGAACGGGGTCGAGCAAGCCAAAGCGGAACTTGATTTGCATACCGACAAAGCGATCAGCCTGGTCACCTGGATGGAAGTGATGGTCGGCGCCAACGCTGCAACGGAGTCCGTGGTTAAAAGCTTTCTCGGCGAATTCACCAGTCTGCCGATTGATGAAAATGTGGCGGTCCTGGCGGTGAAGTTGCGCAAGCGCCACAAAATCAAGCTTCCAGACGCAATTATTTGGGCAACGGCGCAGGCTAATAGCAGGATATTGGTGACAAGGAACACGAAAGATTTTGCCGATTCTGAACCCGGCATTCGAATTCCATATGAATTGAAGTAACGAAAAGTCGGGCATGAGCGGGGCGGCAACCCCACTCACACCCTAGCCACAATGAAATCCGACAGGAGCTATCATGGTTGACCGCGATTTTACCACCATAGGTTTTGCCTTGTACGGCAGCGAGCGCAAGACGCGTTTGCTGCTGCCAATTCAAATAGCCGACCAGCTTGCAAGTCAAGCCGAACTTGCTGAGCAGAAAGCCGCCGCAGAAAAAGCAGCTGCCAAGCTTGCCGAACAAAAAGCCGCCGCCGAAAAAGCAGCCGAATTTTTTAAGTCGAAGTCACGTCATGCGCCACACGCGAACGCTGAGATTTTAAAAAAGATCGACTTTGATCTTGGCAGCATTCGCGCGCACACAAAATACGACCTGTCGGATGCGATGACGTTGGCATCAAGCTTGCTCGCTAAATCGGAGGGAGCACTGGATAGAGTATCTGCGCGCATGTCAACCGACCTGCTGATTGCCATCTCGCTTGAGCTTGCCTATTCGCAGGCGGACGGCAACCTAATCGATGTACTTAATTTTCTTCGCGATCCGCTGTGGGATAGCAACCCACAAATATTTTCATCGTTTTGCGGCTCTGATCACACAGCCTTCCAGCAAATAGACGCCGCCAAGTGGCTCAAAGGCTTCAGCAGCAAAATTGTGAAGCTGAAAACCGACGAAATGGATGCGCTGGTCGAAACCTGTTACCGCCATTGGATAAGCGTGGGCAAGCCCAAAGGTGCGAAGAGCACAAAGGCGCGGGGTAGCGTTCAAGTGTTTGACCCGGACGCGCTTGAAAAAGCCGTGGTAAGGAACAACGAACTCAAGGATGATCGACGCGCAGCCGGGGCACGGATTTTGCAGCATGCCCATGCGAACAATGGTAAACGGACATTGCCCGACCCCAAAGCAGCCTATGCAAAATTGGAGGCGGCAAAGTCGCGCTTTGAAAACCTCGTTGAACCCATCGGACGCCTGCAAATGGATTTGATCTTGTCCGCAGCCATGAAACCAAGCGAGTTTCGCATTACGCCCTTGCTGCTGCTTGGTGAGCCTGGCATCGGCAAGACTTTTCTGGCAACGCAGCTTGCCGGTGCGTTGGGCGTGTTTACCGAGAAAATCACCGCCGGTGGCGTACAGTCAGGATTTCAATTGACCGGCTCGCATACTTCCTGGCTAGGCTCCCGGCCAGGCATGCTCTTTTCGTTGCTTGCCGAGGGCGAATCGGCTGCGCCGGTCGTGGTGATCGACGAAGTAGACAAGATCAAGGACGCTCAATTTCCAGTCTTGCCAGTATTGCTTGACTTGCTCGATGCTGGCAGCAGTAAGCAGTTTAAGGATGAATTTTTTGAGATTCAATTCGATGCCAGCCGCATTATCTTTGTCATGACGGCCAACAGCGTCGAGGACGTGCCGTCACCCTTGTTGTCGCGTGTTGAAGTGTTCAACGTGCCGGCGCCGGAGCCAGCGCAACGGCGGCGCATCATCGACGAGACGGCCGCAAATTTACGCAGCAAGACCAAGCAGAAGATTGTGTTGGACGAAAGTACCTCAGAATCGCTCGCGGAACGGATGGATATTGACCTGCGCCGCGTCACCAGACAGGTTCACGAGGCGTTCACCAGGGCGATGCAGGCGGGCGACACGGTGGCGCGCATTGTCATGCCGACCGACACGGCGATTGCCGCATGGACGCCTTACCAGCGCACCAATATCGGTTTTCAACGTTAGGCCGGTCATGGAACCGTTGGCCAGTCGGCAGACCTATGCGCCCGTATTGGCATTGGAAATCGAAACAATGGGCTCGGTAGCAGTGTCCGTGGCGAACCGCTGGATACGTGGCTGGCCGGCGCGGGTGAAGGCATTGCTGAAGGCTGGAACCTACCTTGGCCTGCTGGACGCCCAGGTAGGCCAGGAGAAGGATATTCTCGCGAATGAGCCGGGCTTGCGGCACCTGGCACGCCATGAAATTTTGCAGATGTACGAAATCAGGGAGGCGCCACCATGAAAAAAACGGAAACAACCTCTCGCGGTAACGCGCTTTCGATGGCCGAGGCGTACTTTGCGTTTTTGGGTACGCCGTCCAAGAGGGATAGCGGCGATCTGGAACAAATTGCGTCAACCAAATTCATTGATATGCTGGGAGAAGTGCATGCTGCGCACAGGCCGCGCTACGACTTGAGCGCGTGCATGGCCGGCACCGCATCGAATTTTAACGGTCGGGTATGGTTCTGGTCGGACATTCATTTTTTTCATAACAGCATTATTCGCTACTGCCAGCGCCCGTTCGCGGACGTGGCGCGCATGAACGATGCGCTCTTGAAAAACTGCCTGGCCTGCGTGCGCGCCAACGACATTCTGGTGTTTGGCGGCGATATCACGTTTGGCACGGCTGAAGCGACAAACCAGTTGCTGCGCGCTATTCCTGCCTACAAGATTCTGGTGCTTGGCAACCACGATGTTGATGGGCGCACCAAAACCTCTTTATTCAAATTGGCTATGGACGAAGTGGGCGCCTGCATGGAACTGGAATACAAGGGCACGCCCTTGTTTCTATCGCACTATCCAGTCCACGACAAGCTGCTCGCGCCAGGTCAGATTAATATCCACGGCCACTTGCACAACACACCGTTCCCCAAAGAGTTAGGCACCGGCGCGCGACACATCAATATTTCCGTTGAATGCACCGGATATGAGCCGGTTAGCATCGATTGGCTACTGGAAAACGCGGCGAAATGAAAAAATTTCTGATGAAGCATACGGGATTGCCGATACCTGATCTGGCGCTCGAATACGATATTGACCGTGATAGGCGCGTTGTCTGTATCAACGTGAGCGACCACCTCGATTCATGGTTGCTGGTCGATTTTGCCAAGCACTTGGAAGAAGTTGATGGCATTCGCGTGATCGACAACAAATCGCACACGACCTGGGGGCCGGCAACCATTGAGAATCGGTTTGTAATCGAACTCATACTGGCAGGGCGCTTGTTCGATGTGCGAATTGTGCAAATTTGTCGGGCAGTGCAAAAGGCCGGCGCGACACCGGAATTCACGGTGAGCATGCACATCAGGAAGGACAAATAAAAATGTTGGTTTTCATCGATACCGAATTCACCGATTTTGAAAAAATCGACCTCATTAGGATTGCCCTTGTCGCCGAAGATGGGCGCGAGTTTTGCCGAGCGCATCGACTACTTTCATGAGGATTGCAACGATTTTGTCCGGACGGAAGTCTTGCCATTGCTTGGTCGTGTGCCAGGCGCGCGTTGCATGCGTGCAGAGCTTACGTACCGGCTGCGGGAATGGTTCGAAGCGCTGCCGGAACCGGTGATGCTGCTATGCGACTATTTTTCCGATTGGGAATTGCTGGTCGATGCTTTCCTTGGTGACGCCTTCGACAAGCCGCCGGCCAACGTCGGCGAAAAACTGCTGCTTGGCGGCGAAATCGTTGGCGATCCAGTCTATCAGCACGCGTTCAACCGGACATTTACGCGAGACTGGCCGCCACATCATGCCTTAGCC
>JBIODP010000241.1:0-4055 GCA_044445195.1 Burkholderiales bacterium
AAACTGGTTCGGAGCAAGCAAACCGAATCAACCTAATCTCTATGAGACATGCCAACGATGCCAACGCATAAATACGGCAAGGTTTACCTGATCGGCGCCGGCCCCGGCGCCGCAGACTTGATTACGGTCCGCGGCGCGCGCCTTCTGGCGCGCGCCGACGTGGTTCTGTACGATGCGCTGGTCACCGGCGATATGCTGGCGTTATGCCCGCAGGCGCATAAAATCGATGTTGGAAAACGCTGCGGCAGCATATCGACCAGGCAGGAATTTATTAACAGACAACTGATCGACAATGCTGAAAAATTTCCGGTAGTGGTACGACTCAAAGGCGGTGACCCCATGCTGTTTGGGCGCGCCGATGAAGAATTACGGGCGTTGGAACTGCATGGTATCGACATTGAAGTCGTGCCCGGCATCACAGCCGGATTGGCCGCCGCAGCGAGTAGCCGGCAGCCGTTGACGAAACGCGGCGTTGCCCGCAGCGTGGCATTCTTTACGTCCTGCACCGCACCTGGCCACCCCGATCAATTGACGCTTCCGGACTGCGATACGCTGGTGCAATACATGGGGTATCGCGAAGCTGTCGCCACTGCCCGCAAGCTGCTGGCGCAGGGACGCTCTCCGCATATGCCGGTAATCGCGATTGAAAACTGCAGCCTTGAAGACGAGCGCATCTTGCGCCTGCAGCTTGGCGAACTGGAACATGGCCTGGCTGATTGCCACGGTCCGGTGCTGGTGATGTTCGGCGAGGCAATGGCGCACCGCGACACGCAAACCCCGCCGACTAGCCTCGACTAGCCGACTAACCCAGCGCGCCGATACAGTAGGCGGCAATCGCCGCCAACACGTCGGCATTTTCACCTGCCGCTCCCGCAAGATGCAAATTCAGTCCCGGATGACTCTGCCGCAAGCGATCGACAATCGGCGGCAAGTCGCGCAATACATGCCCGCCCTGCCCCAAAAACACCGGCACCACCGTCACGTCCGTGCATCCTTCCCGCACTAACCGCTCAACCAGTTCAGGCAATTGCGGCGTCATTAACTCCAGGAATGCCAATGTCACCGCGACGCCAGGCAACTGCGTCTCGATCAGCTTTTGCAACCTTTCAAACGGCGCCACCCACTTGGGATCGCGGGAGCCATGCATGAATAAAATGAGAGCGCGAGTCATCGGTTGGGCAGCCTGGGCTAATGCCTTTCCACCCAGCGCAACATCACACCCGCCGCCAACAGATACAATGCGCTCGGCAGAACGGCGATGAAGAAGGGTGGCCAGGTATTAAGCAGTCCCATATAAGAGAATAAGCGGTTGATCAGGATGAAGCTTACTCCTATCATGATGCCGATAAAAGTCTTCAGGCTGGTGCCGCCGAGCCGCGTATGCAGATAGGCGAAAGGCAGGGCCAGCGCGATCATCACCAGATTGGCAAATGGATTGATGATCTTCTTCCAGAACGCAATGTCATAGCGCGCAGTACTTTGGCTGTTTTCGGCCAGATGCCTGGTATAAACGGCAAGACGATAGGCAGTCATGTTGTCCGGGTCGGTGGAGGATACCTGCAAAATTTGCGGCGTGATCTCGGATACCAGTTCCATGGCCGGCATGCGCCTGGTTGAAATCGCTGCGCTAACATCTTGCAATGATACGTTTGCATCCAGCACCGAATTGGCGAAACGCGTCTCCGTCACATCGATCAACCGCCAGACATTGGCGCCTTGATACTCCGCGCGTGCTGCCGAAATCATGGAAACAAGATGGAAATCGCGATCGAATTCATATTCCTTGATCCCCTTCATCTCATTATTCCGAATATCCCGGATATTCAGGAATCGGGAGCCGATGACTTCGCCATTGACCCCGTTGCTTCTGATGAGATCCTTGGTCCATTGCCCGGAACGAAATTCCTGCGCGCCCAAAGTCCCCAATTTTTCCACTCTCAGCCTGTCGGCCATCTCCGCAGTTTGCGGGGCGATAATTTCACCGAACGCAAACGTGACAAGCACATATGCCATGCCGATCTTGAGCAATGCCCCCCCTATCTGCATGGTGGACATGCTGGATACGCGCATGATCGTGAACTCCGAGCGTGACGCAAACCGTACCAGGATCCAGATCGTTCCGATCAGTACCGCAATCGGCATGAATTCATAAATATACCCCGGGATGCCAAGGATCACATAAAAAAACGCATGCTGCAATCGGTAATCGCCCTGCCCTACGGACTTCAATTCGCCCATCAAGTCAAAAAATGCCAGCAGCGCCACGCCAAAACTCAGCACCGATAGCACCGACCAGAAAATTTCCGTTCCGATGTAACGCTGCAAGGTTTTCATCGCGCTGCGCGCTTTCCCAAAAAGGCGCGCTTGCTGTACGCCCATAATGCCTTCGGGTGATACCGGCTATTGATGTTCAGGCGCCACGAAAACAGGAACACGACAATCATGATCACGAACGCATGAACCGGCCACCATGCAATCATGAATGGCAAACGCCCCTGCATAACCATCGCCTCTATTGCCTTTATCGTATTCAGGTAAGTAATAGCCAGCAAAAATGCAATGCCTATATTGGCGGAGCGTCCGCCGCGCGGATTAACGAAGCTGAGAGGAATAGCCAACAGCAACAGGGTAAAACTCATCAATGGCAACGCAATGCGCCATAGCAATTCGCTCAAATTGAACAGACTCATGTTCGCCAGCAGTGCCTGGGTAGGCAATGATTCCGCCGATTGATTGGCAGCCAGCGAGGGCGCCTGGTGCGCGAAAAATACATGATAGCGCTCGAATTCCATGAGATCGAAATCGGATTGGGTCGGCACGCCATCATAGCGGCGCCCCTTGGACAGCACCAGGAAAGTGTCGCCCTTTGCATTGGTCTCGATCGTGCCCTCATTCGATACGATCACGCTGGTTTTGCCGTTCTGAATGGTGTTGACAAATACATTCTTCACTTTAGCGGCGTTGCCGGGGATAGCTTCAACCGAATAGATGCGGTCGACCGAAGCAGACTCATGGAATTTACCCGGTTGAACATTGGCAATATCTTCGCTTTTTTCAAAACGTTCCTTGAACTCGGCGCTTTGCCGGCTTGCCCATGGCGTTACAAAGAAACTCAACAAGGCCGTCAACGCCACAATCGGCATGCCAACGGCCAGAACAGGACGAATCCACCGCAATAAACTCATCCCGGACGAAAACCAGACTACCATTTCCGAATCCTGGTAACTGCGCGACAGCACCATCAATACTGAAAGAAATCCGGTCACCAGCAGCAAAATGGGCATATAGACCAGAACCGCAAAACCGATCATCGCCACCACATCGGAAGACGCAATTTTGCCTCCCGCTGCTTGTCCCAGGATTTTAATCAACACCATCGTGATGGTGATGGTAAACAATATGGTGAAAACAGCGCCGGCTGTACTGGCCAATTCGCGTCGGAGGGCGCGCTGAAAAATCATTTGGAGACTATGAGACTATAATTGAGGTTGGACAATGGAGGAATTAATGGACTTTAGCATAAAATCGTTAGACGTAAAGAATACTATCGCCACCGTGAAGACAGCCTGTGTCGTTGTCGGCGTATATGAAAACAAGAAATTGTCGCCGTCGGCGCAAGCTTTGGACGGTAAAGGCGAAATCAGCGCTGCAGTCAAGTCCGGCGACATTTCAGGCAAGGCCGGCACGACGCTTTTGATCCGCAAGCCCGGCAGTGTCGCCGCTGAACGGGTTCTATTGGTTGGGTTGGGTAAAGATCATGCGGACAAGACAAACCAGGCAGACCGGGCGTCCGGGAAGGATTTTAACGCTGCCATTCAGGCGGCTGCGCGCATTTTATCGTCGCTTGGCGCCGCCGACGCGCTCATCTCACTGCCTTTGGATGATATCAAGGATCGCGATGCCGCTTGGGCGCTGCGTTCTGCCGTTCTGGCAATCCGCGAAAATGCCTATCGCTTCGATACGTTGAAGAGCAAGAAAGAACCAGCGCCATCCGGCGTCAAAAAAATTGCCTTTGCGGTACCGTCGACCGATGCCGCCGCTGCACGGGCTACCCT
>JBIODP010000242.1:0-4046 GCA_044445195.1 Burkholderiales bacterium
GTCCTAAGGTCAGCGACAATTGAGTATGGCCTTCCGCTTTAAACCAGTTCAGCCAGCGCTGCCTGCGGTCAGGCGCCTCGGCGGCATGCAATCTGGTGCGTCCCACCGTGGCAAATAAAATGATGGCCACACAACCGAATGAAAGCCAGAAACCCGGCCACAGCACCGACCACGGATCAAGCAGCAATACGAGCCCCAGCGCAATACAGGCGATGTGCGACACGCTGGCGATGCGCCCCAGCCACAGGGCGGCGGCAACCACAGACAACATGTACAGCGTGCGTTGAGCTGGCACGCCGAAGCCTGCCAGCAGCACATAGACGAAGCCGACCGCCACGCCGGCCAACGCTGCAGCTTTGTGCGCCGGCAATATCAACGGCAAGCCGGCGCGGGTAAAAAACGAGCGCGACCACAACAGGTACATGATGCGGGCGAACAAACCGGCAATTAACGTAATATGCAGACCGGAAATGGCAATCAAATGACCGATGCCGGTGCGATTGAATACCTTCCAGTCGGACTGGCTGACGCCGCGCTCGTCTCCGACTACCAGCGCAACCAGCACACCGGCATATTTTTTATCGGGCAACGCGGCCACGATGCGGTCGCGCATCCATTCGCGCGAGCGCTCGATGACGTTATTGAAACTCCAGACGAATGATTCGAGGCGCCGATTGACTGAGCGCGATGCCTCGTCGGTGCGCACTGCGCCGGTGGCTCGCAGGTCTTGTTCAAGCAGCCAGACTTCATAATCGAAACCGCCCAGATTGGCGCTGCCATGCGGCCGCTGCAGATGCACTTTCAATTGCCAGCGTTCGCCGGGTTGCACTTCGGCTACCGGCGTTTGTTCCGCACGCAAGCCGGCATACCAGGACAAGGCCAGTTTAGGCGGCAGCGCAATGGGCCGACCGTCCGCTTGCGCGCTTTCCACCGCAAAATTAAAGCGCACTCCTTGTGGAAAAAGGTAAGGCAAGCTGGCGACAGTGCCGGTCAGCACGATGTCCCGGCCTTCCATTTCCTTCGGCAATTCGTTAGCCAAATAATGTTGGGCAAGCAAGGCGGCCCAGAAAAAACCGGCGGCAATGCCGCAACCCGACAACAGCACCATCCTGAAACCGGGGCGGACGCCCGCGCGTTTTGCCAGGCGCGCCGCCAATGTCAGCAGCAATATCACCGCCGCCAATAGCAGCATTGCAGAGCGGTCCGGCAATGCGCTCTGCATTTGCAACCAGCACACGCCTGCGGCGAAACCTATCAGCAGGCTGCGCATGGCGGCATCATAGAAGCATCATGGAATCCATAGAAACATCATAAACCGTTCACCCTAGCCGGGGCAGCGCCGCGTGCGCATTCGCCGAGGTCTGCCGCGCGACCTCCTCTACCGGCATGCCGCGCAGTTCGGCCAGCACGGCGCCTATGCGCGGCAATTCCTCCGGACTATTCTGCTGCGGGTGCCGCCAGGCAGGCGACATATCCGGCGCATCGGTTTCCAGCACGATAGCCTCAAGCGGCAACGCGCGCGCCAGGCGCCTGATTTGCAACGCGCGCGGAAACGTCATCGCGCCGCCGAATCCGAGTTTATACCCCAGCGCGATGAATGCCTGCGCCTGCTGAAAACTGCCGTTGAACGCATGGGCGATGCCGCCCTGTTCTCCAGATTTCCCTGGCGCTGCAAAACGGCGCAAATATTTGAGCACGCTGTCCTGCGAGCGCCGAACATGAAGCAATACCGGCAAACGGAAGTCGCGCGCGATTTTCAGTTGTTCGGAAAAAAAATATTCCTGCTTTTCACGGTATGGGCCATCACGCAATTCAGGCACAAAAAAATCCAGCCCGATTTCACCGATGGCAACGAAACGCGCATCTTGCAGGGCAGCCGGCACCGCATCCCGCAATGCCTGCAAATCGCTCTCTTGCGCTTGCGGCGCGTACATCGGATGGATGCCTAACGCGTAATAACAATTCGCGCATTGCGGCTGCGGATGCGCCAGCGCCGCCACGGCCGCAAAGTTGGCCCGTTCGACCGCCGGGATCACGATATGCGACACGCCCTGTTGTGCCGAACGCTCGGCAGTCAGGCTCTCGACACCCGCGAATTCATGCGCATCGAGATGGCAATGGGTGTCTATCCACATAGGCGCCATCAGCCGGCATGCTCGACATACGGCTGCAAACCGTTCTCCGACAGGCGCAAAATGCGGTCGCAATGCGTTGCCAGTTCAATGTCGTGCGTAACGATCACAAACGCAGTGCCCAGCGTGCGCGATAGCTCAAGCATCAAATCGAAGGTTTTTTGCGCGGTGGCGCGATCGAGATTGCCGGTCGGCTCATCGGCCAGCACGCAAGCCGGCTGCGTTACCAGTGCCCGCGCCAACGCTACCCGCTGGCGCTCGCCGCCGGACAGCTCTCCGGGCACATGGGTAACCCGTTCGGCCAAGCCGACCCGGGTCAGGATATCGAGGGCGGCTTGCTGCGCCTCCGCGCGCGGCGTGCGCCGAATCATCAAGGGCATCGCCACGTTATCCAATGCCGAAAACTCCGGCAGCAGATGGTGAAACTGATACACGAATCCCAGCGATACGTTACGCAAATCGCCGCGGGCTTTTTCATCCAGGCCGGCGAAATCGCGCCCCAGCAATTTTACATTGCCGGCGGTCGGCGTATCCAGCCCGCCGAGCAAATGCAGCAAGGTCGATTTGCCGGAACCGGATGCGCCGACGATAGCCACCCTTTCTCCGGCGGCGATATCGATGTCTATGCCATCCAGAACCTTGACTGAATATTTTCCCTGGGCAAACGTTTTACCGAGGCTGCGACAAGATAATACCGGCAGTTCCATCGTCATCCCATCCGCTTCATGTTGCGCTCCATTACTCGTACCGCAAGGCGTCGGCCGGCCGCACGCGGGCTGCAGACCAGCTCGGATAAAGCGTCGCCAGAAACGCCAGCACCACCGCCATCCCGGCGATTTTCCAGACATCCGGCCACTGCAGGTTCGACGGCAGTTCGGAAATCAGATACACATCGCTGGACAGGAATTGCACGCCCAGCACATGCTCGATAAACGGCACGATGACGTCGATATTCAAGGCCACCAACACCCCGAAACCCACCCCGATCGCCGTTCCCAGCAAGCCGACCACCGCGCCCTGGATCATGAAAATCTTCATGATCGAAGCGGGCGATGCGCCCAGCGTGCGCAAGATCGCAATATCCGCCTGCTTGTCTGTCACCGTCATCACCAATGTCGACACCAGGTTAAACGCGGCCACCGCAATAATCAGCGCCAGGATCAGGAACATCATGCGCTTCTCGGTCTGCACGGCCGCAAACCAGGTGCGATTTTGCTGCGACCAGTCGCGCAGCAACAGCGGGCCGCTCAACGAAGCGCCCAGCGCGCGCGCTACTTGCGGCGCCCGATGCATATCTGCAACCTTTAAACGCAACCCTGTCGGCGCGTCGAGACGGAACATTTTGCGCGCATCTTCAATGTGGATCAACGCCAGTGTGGAATTGTATTCGTATTCGCCGGAATCGAAGATGCCGACCACCCGGAACGGCTTCAACCTCGGCATCACGCCGGCCGGCGTAATCTGGCCTTCGATTGCCGCAAGGGTAATTTTTTGCCCGACATCAACCTCCAGCGCCCGTGCCAGCTCGCTACCCAGCACGATATTGAATTCCCCGGGGCGCAAATCGTTAAACCGGCCCTGTTTGACCTGGGAGGCCACGTCGGACACCTTCGGCTCTTCCTGCGGCAGCACGCCGCGTATCAGCGCCGGGCGCAACCTGCCGTCGTTTAACAGCAGCGCCTGGGAAGAAGTATAAGGTGCAGCCCCCAGCACTTCCTTGTTCTGGAATGCCTGTTTCGCCACCGCTTGCCAATCCGTCATGGCGCCGGAGGCGTCGGTGACTTCGATGTGCGACAAGACCGACACCATGCGATCCAGCACTTCTTGCTGGAATCCGTTCATCACCGACAGCACCACAATCAGCGCGCCGACCCCCAGCGCGATGCCAGCCATCGAGATCAGTGAAATGAAGGA
>JBIODP010000243.1:0-3990 GCA_044445195.1 Burkholderiales bacterium
CCGAAGTTCCCAAAGGCTCGGAGGTGGTATTGCGCGGACAGGTCGAGGCCATGGATAGTGCTTACAGCGGGCTAATGTTTGGTTTGGCTGGCGCAATCGTGCTGATCTATTTGCTGATCGTCGTTAATTTTCAGTCGTGGCTGGATCCATTCGTGATTATTACGGCACTGCCGGCCGCGCTGGCCGGTATCGTGTGGATGCTGTTCGTTACGCATACCACGCTATCGGTTCCTGCCCTGATCGGTTCGATTATGTGCATGGGTGTGGCCACTGCAAACAGCATTCTTGTGGTTAGTTTCGCCCGTGAACAGCTTGCCGACGGCATGCGCAGTATTGTTGCGGCAATGGAAGCCGGCTATATCCGTTTCCGCCCGGTGTTGATGACGGCGCTGGCGATGATTATCGGCATGACACCGATGGCATTGGGACTTGGCGAAGGCGGAGAGCAAAATGCACCGCTGGGGCGCGCAGTCATCGGCGGTCTGATTTTTGCGACCGTTGCTACCCTTGTTTTTGTCCCCGTCGTTTTCAGTCTGGTCCACAACAATGAAAACAAAGCAATTGAACCTGCCCTGGAGTCACCATAATGCCAGACCAACTTCCTCACCGCCGTCCAACGCGACGTCTATATCTGGCCGGTGCCATATTGATGGTGACGGCAGTTGGTCTCGCACTGACCGGCATGATCAATCGCAGCAGACATGAAAACAGGTTGGCCGAAGAAGTCACGACGAAACATGTCACCGTACAGGTGGTTGCGCCGGAATTTGGCCCCAGCACTCAGTTGCTGGTCCTGCCGGGCAACGTCAGAGCGAATATCGAAGCCCCGATTTATGCGCGAGTTGCTGGTTATCTGAAGTCCTGGTCCACCGACATCGGTGCACATGTCAAAAAAGGCCAGTTGCTGGGAGAAATTGAAACGCCGGAACTGGACCAGCAAATTGCACGCGAACGAGCCAACCTGCTGGTTGCACAATCCAATCTGGATCTTGCCAACATGACGGCAAAACGCTGGCAGAACCTGGTTGCGACGAATTCGGTTTCCCGTCAGGAGGCCGATGAAAAAAATGCCGATGCCAAGGCAAAAAATGAATTTCTGCAGTCGGTTCAGGCCGAATTAAACAATCTGCTTGCCCAACAATCCTTCAATCGCATTACGGCACCATTTGATGGCGTCGTGACCGAACGTAATACCGATATCGGCAAGTTGATTAATCCGGGAAGCAGTAACGGGCAATCGCTGTTCCAGATTGCCGACAGTCGTCTGCTGCGCATTTATGTCAACGTTCCGCAAAACTATTCGGCCTCCGTTAAACCGGGCATGAGCGCGGAGCTGCATTTCCCCGAACACCCGTCACGCATTTTTCCGGCGACACTGGTCAGTACCTCGCAGGCCATCCATGAAGCGTCACGCACTTTGATCGCGGAATTGCAGATGCAGAACAAGGATGAAGAAATTCTGCCTGGCGCTTACGTAGAGGTTCATTTTTCGTTGCCCGCCCAGGAAAATGTCTTCCGCCTGCCGGCCAGCACCCTGCTCTTTCGCAAGGAAGGCTTGCAGGTCGCAACGGTATCGTCCGACAATAAAGTGGAACTCAAATCAGTTACGTTGGGACGCGACCTGGGAAGCAAGGTGGAAATTATCGCCGGCATCAGCAGCACGGATCGCGTCATCAACAGTCCGTCGGATTCGATTGTGCAAGGCAGTGTGGTACGTATCAAGATGGCCGAAAAGGTGTCTGCCGATGTCCATTCAGGAGCGAGGCCATGAAACCCTGTTACGCTGCCCTGCTTGCCTGCGCACTGACTTGCGTGGCCTGTTCGCTCGAACCTGTCTACCGGGCGCCAGCCCTGCCGGTTCCGGCGGCCTACAAAGGTGCAGCCGAGTTCTGGCAACTGGCACAACCGTCCGATACGCAAACGCGCGGCGACTGGTGGTTACGCTACGATGATCCGACATTAAACAATCTGATTGCGCGGCTGGATGCCTCCAATGCTGATATTGCCATTGCAGTGGCGCACTTCGAACAGGCCAATGCCTACGCCCAGCAGGCTCATGCGGGACTATTCCCGACAGTCAACGCCGGCGCCTACACGACCCGAAACCGCCAGTCGGATACCAGAGCATTGCGATCGGCCTCACAACCGGCTGAATATGGCGACAATGCGCTGGGGCTGAGCGCAGGTTACGAGCTCGATCTTTGGGGGCGCTTGCGCAGTCTGGTCAGGGCTGGACAGGCAGGCGCGCAGGCGGCCGCAGCGGATATCGAATCGATCCGGTTAAGTCTGCGTGCCGAACTGACTGACGATTATCTTGCGCTGCGCATCCTGGATGCCAAACAAAAACTGCTCACCGACGAAGTAACAGCGTACACCCAGGCGGTCACGCTGACACAAAATCGCTTTGCCGGAGGAGTCGATTCGGAACTCAATGTTTCCCGTGCCAAAGCCCAGTTGGCGACGACGACTGCACGTCTTGCGCAAAACCGCGCCGAGCGCGCGCTGTATGAACACGCCATTGCCACTCTCATCGGCGTATCGGCGTCCACCTATTCCATCGCGCCAGCCGTGCTTGAGCTGCATCTTCCTGACATTCCTGTGGAGCTACCCGCAACCCTGCTGCAACGCCGACCTGACATCGCCGCGGCTGAACGTCGCCTGGCTGAAGCCAATGCCCAGATCGGCATCGCCAGGGCGGCATTCTATCCGACCATCAATCTGGGAGCCGCCGGCGGTTTCGAAAGCACTGACCAAACCGGCTTGCTCAGCGCACCGAATCTGTTCTGGTCGGTCGGGCCATCTGCTTTTTTTACTGTGTTTGACGCCGGCAGGCGCGCCGCAGTAGTGGCGCAGGCACAGGCGGCGTTCGATGCGGCTGGCGGCCAATACCGTTTGAAAGTACTGCGCGCATTCCAGGAGGTGGAAGACAATTTGTCGCTGTTGAATGAACTGTCAAAAGAGTCGGCGGCATTGAACGACGCGGTACGGGAATCCAACCACAGCCTGCAACTCGCCATGCATCTTTATCTGGAAGGCGCGGTCAGTTACCTGGACGTAGTGAGCGCGCAAACCACGGCGCAACAGGCCGAACTGGATGCCCTGAACGTACAACAAGGCAGGCTGCAGACAAGCGTCGCTTTAATACGTGCACTGGGCGGCGGATGGGATCGTCAAAAGGATGATCAGACAAGGAATACAGGAAGTTGATTTTTCGGTTTTGAATGACAACAAGTTCAATTCCGCACAAACCGACGACCGAATTCTACATTGAGCACTTTTTTAAGGAGACAATCATGAAGGGCTATCAAATTGAATTTTTCACTATGCAAGATTCCTATCACAACGGAAAAAAAATATCGGATTGGTTATTGGACGAGGCCCGATCGCATCATATTCGTGGCGCCACAATTTTTAAAGGCACATGCGGCTTTAGTCATGACCATCACAATTATTCCTCGATTCCTGTTTATGGAAATGTAGATCACCCTGAACAGGTTGTCCTGATCGTCACGGACGAAGAAAGCGAACGGGTGTTCAACCTGTTACGGGCGGAGAAGCTGCACCTTTTTTATGTAAAAATTCCAGTTGAATTTGGACAGGCAAATTAATTAACCCGCTATCCCGTCATTTCCCCCTGCGCGGGAATGACGGATCTACCATTGATGATCAATACGAATAATTTAGTTGCAGATCCGTGGCAGCTTTCTATTAAAAATTGCATTATTAAATACGCCGCTCATGCAAAGACCAGTGAATGTCAATAAATGACCGGCGCGGGCGATGGGGTCTGATGATAATCAATTCAGAAGTCCCCCCCCCTACGAAAGCCACAATGTCCTTTTCGCTGAAGAAAGTCCTCCAGATTTCCCTGTGCTGGATTCCGTTGTTCTGTACCGTCACCGCCCACGCCGAGCCGGGCGTCACAGACACCTCGATCGTCGTCGGCATGTCAGCGCCTTTCCATGGAGTTTATGGATCACTGGGACAGGA
>JBIODP010000244.1:0-3987 GCA_044445195.1 Burkholderiales bacterium
ATCCGGTGGCGCGGCCGCCGCTGCTCTGCAGCGTTATGTTGGTGGCGCCCAGATCGCTTCCCAGCGCCGCGCCGGTGATGTCGCCGCCGCTTGCTGCCACCGTGAAGTCATGCGGGTCGATCAGCCAAGTGCCTGCCAGCCCCATCGATGCCGCTGTGGTGACTTTCGCGTCGTTGGCCACATTGACCTGCGCCGCGCTGGTTTCAATAAAGCCGCCGTTGCCGCCATTCGGGGCCGAAGCATCCAGCGTGCCGCCGACTTTGACCTGGCCGGACTGCATGTCGCCCAACAGCGAAATCACGCCGTCATGGTTTGTCAAAGTCTGCGCCCGGATCAGGCCGGTATTATTGACCACCGCCGACACCAGGCTGTTGGCAGCCTTGGCAGTCAGGATAACCGTGCCACCGTCGGCCTGGATCAGTTGGCCGTTCTCGGCCAGCGCATTCAGCGCGCCCTGGTCTACTTGCACTTTGATCAGCTTGTCGCCGGCAAAGTCCAGCGTGGTCTGGTTGCCCGCCGCCAGCGCCACCGTGCCGAGATTGGCTTGCAAGGTGCCCTGGTTGCTCACTTTGCCGCCGAGGAAGGCGATATAGCCGCCGTTGGCCGCGATGTTGCCGAGGTTGGTCACGGCTGCGCTGTCGGCGCTGCCGCCGCCGGTAAAGGCGCGCTTGCCCGCCATGAAATCGGCATCGGAAAGGTTAAGTGTAGAAGCCACCAGCCCACCGACGTTGACTTGCGCGCCCTGACCGAACAGGATGCCGTTCGGATTGATCAGGAACACTTGGCCGTTGGCGTTCAATTTGCCGTAGATGGCGCTGGGGTCGCTGCCCAGCACGCGGTTCAACGCAATGGCAGAGGCGTTCGGCTGCATAAAATTAACCGTCTCGTTGCCGGCAATATTAAAACTTTGCCAGTTCAGCGACAGGTTCTGGCTCGACTGGTTGACTGTCAGCGTAGTGCCGTTTTGCGCCATAGCGCCGCTGCCGCTACTCACTTGCCCGCCCACTGGCAAGGCATACGTCCCGGCAGCTCCGCCCATCAAAGCTGCAGCCACCGCAGTCGCGATCAGCTTGCGCTTCGTCTTGCCGCCCTGGTGCCGTCCCCGCGCAGTTTCCGGCGCCGGCACATATTGTTGCAGCGATTGGTTCCAGGTTAGGCGGGTGACGTGGTTCATGGCGGTTCTCTGTATTGGGCGCGCCCATTGGAAAGGCGCGTCGGTTTCAATAAAAATGTCGTTCAAAAGCGTTGTTGTAAATTCATCCACAAACGAGGCATGCGATCGCGGTCCGAGATGGGCGACCTGCTCGTGCGCCAGGCAAGGGAAGTAGAGACGCTCAGGCCGCCGGATTGGAGTAAATTCGCGCCCAAGCCTAAGCCAGACAGGTTTTGACGGTTATTGGTATCGGTTGCAAGTGGCGTATGGTTGAGCCGGCCCGTGGCGGCGTCGTAAAAACCGGACAGTTGCCACTCGAAACCGGGCATGCCAAGCATATAGCGCACCTCGATGTTGGCCAGCAAGGCATCGTCGCAAGGCGACTCACCTTGCGGGTAGGCACGCACGCCCTGAATGCCGCCCAGGCTGAATTTCTCTGACGAGTCCAGGTTCTTGCCGGCGATCTGGCTGCTCACCTGACCCCAAAGGCTCAAGGCCTGCCCCAGCGTATCCGCGCTTTGCTGGCGGCTGACCATGGCAGACCACTTGCCGTATTCGCCGTTTGTGCGCAGGCCGGCGGCGTCAAGAGTTGCCGCCGTCGGGTCGAGCCGGAGCTGGCCGCCGGCGTAGGCCAGGCTCCAGGATGTAAAGCCGCTCCCGGCCAGCGTATCGACCAAGTCGCCGGACACGCCCAGCGTCAGCAGTTGCACCGTCTTGTCGGTATGGGTCTTGGTGCTGTCGGCCAGGTCATCCATGTTCTTATGGTCTATATTGACCTGCAGGTTCACATTGCCGGTCCGGGTGCGCTGAAGCGGATAGAGCGCGTAAATGCTGGCAATGTCGGCGTTGCCGTGCGCTTCCAGCGGAGCGAAATTCAGCCCCAGCCGGTAATTCATGGTTGACCAGGCGCCGCCCAGTTGCAAGCCATTGCCGCCGACCGGGAGCTGGTAGGCAAGACGGTCGTAATCGAAGTGTCCATCGGAGGTGGTGGCGTGCAGGGATAAGGAGTCGCCCAGGCCCAGCGGGCTATTCGCATTGAGTTGCACGCCGGGACGCCAGGCGCCGACGAACCGGTTGCCGTAATCGTCCAGGCTGACGTTACCGCCAACGCGCGCCTGACCATCGACGCGGATATCCAGGTCGGTGGCGCCGATAGAGGCGCCCGGCTTGAGGGTGGACTGGACGTTGACGCCAGGCAGGCTATCGATCAGCAGGAGGCTGCGTTCAAGAGTATCGCCTGCCAGAGGGCGGCCTTGCTGGAGGTCGGACAGATAGGCTTGCAGGATGCGGTCGGCGACGCGCGAATGGTTATCCAACTGTAGTTTGTCCAGTACCCCTTCGAGCACGGTAATTTCCACGACGCCGTCCCGGATGTCCTGAGCCGGCACATAAGCGCTGGCGACGAAAAAGCCGTTTTTTCGATAATAGTCGGTAATGCGCAGGGCGGCGGCATTGAGATCGGCGAGACTCAACTCCTTGCCGATCAGATCAGCCAACAGCGGAGCCAGCATCGCTTCGGTAAACACGGTATTGCGACTGAAACGAAAAGCGGTCACCCGCACGCGCAGGCTATCGGGCGCTTGCAAAGGCGGGCGTGCTGCTTCATCGAGCCTGGGCAGGGGCACACTGCGCAGCGGCTCAGGCATTTGCAGGCGCTCCTGATCCTGCATCAGGCGACCGGCATCGGGTGGCGACTGCGCCACAGCCTGCAACGTGATGAAGCCGAGCATGGCCGCAATGAGGGCGGAGCGCTTCGGAAATTTCATAACGGCAATTTTACCTGTCGAAAATTACACTTTGACGGATTATCGATGGCAGTTAATGGTCTGAATAGACTATTTATATAAGCCGTTTGAGCTATTAAATCAGGGTAGGGGTTATGGTTTTCATCGGTTTGCGTCATTAAGGTGTCATATTGCCTTGTTAACATCGCGCTTTAACTATCAATTTGCATGGCCGGGTAGCGGTAGTGGCAAGCGCTCTGAACCGGTCGGCAGCCTGCATGTACGCAGTACGGAAGCATCCTTGCCGATGGCTGAAGACTCACCCTTTGATTATTTCGGAAGAACACAGATGAACATGAATCGTCCACACCGCCGGAAGCGGTTGGTTGCCGTGCTGCTTGCGACGGGTTTGATTAGCGCTTCTTTTACGGCGCATGGCGAAGAGCGCGATGATCTGGAGCGGCTGCGCGCAACGGTGTTAAGCTTGGTCGATACGCTGGTCAAAAACGGCATCCTCACGCAGGATAAAGCCGATGCGATGATGCGTGACGCTGAATCGATGGCAAAAGCGCGCCTGACGCAATTACCCCCGGAGTTCGGCCCGGACGGCAAGAAAATAGTGCGCGTCCCGTACATTCCCGAATCGGTCAAAACGCAACTGCGCGATCAGGTCAAGGCCGAGGTGGCGGCGCAAACGAAAGAGGCGCACGCGGCAGCAGGCGGGTTGGGTGATTTGGGCCAGTCCAGCCGATTCAAAGTCTCGGGCGATGTCACGCTGCGCGCTCAGATGAACCGCCTTGCCGGCGACAACACCCCCGCCTCCAGTCTTTACAGCAGCACCATTGGCAGCTCGACCACGCTGATGACCCGCGGCCCCAACTTGCTGAACTTTGGCGGCGCTACGAATATCCGAAATATAGGCAACACGCAGGAGGATTACAACCTCATGCGTGTGCGGGCCCGCGTGGGCGTCGATGTCGACGTTGCCAGCAATGTGACGGCCAGCCTTGCCGTCACGACCGGTAGCAACACCTCTGCCCCAGGTTCGGACTTCCAGACGCTGGGCGGGTCGGCGGGAAACAATTATTTTGATAAATACTCTCTGGTAAT
>JBIODP010000245.1:0-3979 GCA_044445195.1 Burkholderiales bacterium
ACGTTCCAGATTGCGCGCCAGCCCGGTGGCGGCAGCGGCAAGCGAGGCCAATGGCCGGGTCAGGCGCCGCACCGTCCAGCCGGACAGCAACGCGACGGAAACGCCCAGAATGACTAATAGCCCGAACAGGCGGATCGGCCAGTCCAGTACGGGTTCCGGCAGGCTATGGCGAAAGGTGACGACCGCGCCGTCGGCCAATCGGGCTTGCCCAACCACAAACAGCACCGGATGGGTTGCGTGGCGAGCGCGATGCGCCGGATCGGTCGCTACCGGGTTTGCGGGGTTTATATTTTCATTGATCTCATGCCGATGAATCTCGGCGCGCTTGATCGAGAGCACCTGCATCACGACGGGCCGGTCAAGTTCCTGCTCGACCCGCTGGATAAATGCTTTAGCGTCTTCGGCATTCGGTTCGACGGCGGTTCCCCATGGTTCATCCAGGCTTACATGCGTTGGCGGCACGCTGAGCGCATGCACCAGGCGGCCGCGGTCGCCTGGTTCGGCCTGATCGAGGATCGAGATCACTCCGGCGATGCGTTGAGCGGCAAATGCGCCCAGCAAGCCTTCGCCAAAACGGGTTCTGTCGTTCAATGTCAGCCAGAAACCGGCTGCTTGCGCGGCGATCAGGCCGACGCATAAAGCCAGAAATATTTGACCGAACAAAGTGCGCGGCAATATCTTCATGCGCGGCGCTCGACTTTGCTTGCCAATAGGTAGCCTTCGCTGCGGATGGTTTTTATCAGCGCCGATTCACCGCCGTCATCGCCCAACCGCCGCCGCAGGCGACTGATCATCACATCGATCGTGCGGTCGAAAGGACCGGCCTCGCGGCCGGAAGAAACGTCAAGCAATTGGTCGCGCGACAGCACCCGATTGGGGTTTTCGGCCAGCGTTTTGAGGATGCGAAATTCTCCGGCAGGCAGTGGCACAATGACTCCGGCGCTATCGACCAGATGGCGTGCATCGATGTCAAGCACCCAATTGCTAAAGTGCAGTGTTCGCGTGATGCCGTGCTCTCCATGCCCTTCGCCGGCACGCCGCAAAATATTTTTGACTCTTGCCAGCAATTCACGCGGAATGAAGGGCTTATGCAGATAATCGTCAGCGCCCATTTCGAGCCCGATGATGCGGTCCATTTCATCGCCGCGGGCGGTGAGCATCAGGATGGGCGTGGTGGACTGGGTGCGAAGATTGCGGCACAAGGTAAGCCCATCCTCGCCCGGCAGCATGAGATCCAGAATCACCAGGTCAACCGGATTATTCTTGATTTTCTCCCACATTTGCACGCCGCCATCCGCCAATAGCACGACGTATCCTCGCTCGCCAAAATATTCAAATAACAGTTGCCGCAATTCAGCGTCGTCGTCGACAACCAGTAGCGTTGTATTCATATGGTCTTCCGTGCTTCCACGCGCCAAGCGCGATGTATCTGTCAATATCGCTGACAATATTGTTGACAACGTCGTTGACGATATCCTGTGTCGAATGCGCCAGCATAACGTCCAGATGGGCAAGCCGCCGATCACTGATGCGGATTATTACAAAGATTTACGATTCATTAACAAAAAGCCCGCGATACGTATTGTGCCGTTTACATCGATAGGGTTTAATAATCATTTTCAACTCGACCAAAAAGGACGCGCTGTGATCACACTTCGCAAGAATTTTAGCTGCTTTTTGGCAGTTGCCGCTTTCGGTATTTTTTTGACGACATTTTCAAGCTTGTCGGCATCCGCTGCGCCAATTGCACCGAATGAAGCAAAACAGGATTATGCCAAACAGCACCAGGAATGGCTCAAACATCGCCTTGATGGGCTGGCCAACCGTCTTGAGATCAAGGCATCGCAGCAAGGAGCGTGGCAAGCTTACGTCAAGACCATTGAAGCGGCGGCTGAGCAGCCTGTAACCGGGAAACCGGAGACCAGATCCGATGCGGCAAGTATAACGCGCCAGTATGCAGATCGGGCTGCCGTACGGGCGCAAAAGCTGCAGCAGATTGCCGATGCGACCGCCAAGCTGCAGGAAGCGCTGAGCCCGGATCAGCGCAAGACGCTGGACCAGGCCATCGCTGCCTATGTCCGCCATCGTATGCGCCATTTTCATGACGGCGGTCACGGGCATCATCAAAAGCAAGGCGGTGATTTTGACGAAGGCCGGGATCGCGAACAACATTGATCGTGATCAACATATTGGTCAATGTATCGGTTAACATATAGCATCGGCGTCCTTGACATAAGCGACGCAACGCTGTTGACAGGAAGCCTGTGCCATACCGTGATGGAGTAAGGATGAGGGTCACCCATGTTAATTTTGCGCGAGGATTTCGCGGCGGCGAGCGCCAGACCCTGAATTTGATTGAGGGGCTGGCCGAATTTGGCGTCGGCCAGACCTTGATTTGCCGGAGCGATTCGGAATTGAAGCGCCGAGTCGCCGGGTCGGGTGTGGCCGTGATGGAGGTTTCGCATCCGTTGCTTGGGCATCTCAGTCCACCGCGATCGGATGTCATCCATGTTCACGAGGCGCGTGGCGCCTATTGGGCTGCAATCGAACATGCGTGTAGAAAGACACGTTATATTATTACCAGGAGAATACCGAACCCGATATCGAATTCCGGTGTTACTGCCTGTGTCTACCGGCATGCCGCCAAACTGCTTGGCGTGTCGCAAGACGTTTCGCGTCACCTTTCAAACCAGACAGGGTTGGCGGTACAAACGATTCTGAGTTCTGTCACTGCCTATTCAGCGGATCCAGACCTGGTGCTCGAAATCAGGAAAAAGCTCGGTGGCGGTCCGGTTATTGGGCACATTGGAGCGTTGCACGATCATCATAAGGGACAGTCGGTGTTGATAGAGGCGTTCCATGCAGTGCTGGCCGATTATCCGGAAGCACGGTTATTGCTGGTTGGAGAAGGTCCGGACCGAGCTTGTTTCGAGAGCCTCGCCAAGGGCGATAAACGCATCGTTTTTGCAGGTTTTCAACGGGAAGTCGGTTCCTGGATTGCGGCAATGGATATATTCTGTTTTCCGTCGCGCGAAGAGGGGCTGGGGTCTTCAGTGTTGGATGCGATGGCGCTCGGCGTTCCGGTCGTGGCGTCGGCGGTGGGCGGATTGCCGGAGCTGATCGGGCGCAACGAGCGCGGCTTGCTGGTTGATGATCATGATCCGGCGAGTTGGTGCCAGGTAATCCGGCGCATGTTGGCCGATGACGCCATGCGTAACAGCCAGCTTGGCGCAGCACGCCAATTTGCCCGAGAAAATAGTATCGCTGCCATGTCAAAAAGCTATCTGGCACTATACGATAACATTCTGGCTTGCCAGAAAAATATTAGCGAAGATTCCCGGTACGCGGCTCATGTGAAGCATTAGTTAGCGCTAAGAGGCGCTCTTGGCTTGCGACAATCAGACAGGGAAATCCCCTGCTGTTCGCTGTTTTACTTCTCGCATCGACTCCGATAATACAAGGACAAGAGGAATATCCCATTCGTCTTTTTAATATCGGAGGCTACCATGTCGGTATCATCTGCGGCAGCTACTACCACTCCCGCCACTTTGCAGGCGCTGTTGCAACAGCGCAAGAGCGACTTCAAGACGATGACGTCGGACGTGCAGTCCGGCAACTTGAGCGGGGCGCAGTCGGCACTGGCCGCTTTGCAACAGGCTGCGTCCAGTATTCAGGGTTTGGGAAATTCATCCGGCTCCCAAAGTACAGGCAGTCAGGGCAGCCAACTGCAAACCACTTTTGCGAATCTGATCAGCAGCATCCAGGCTGGCAGCCTTAGCGGAGCACAAAGCGCGCTCGGCTCGCTGCAGCAGACTCAGCAAGCGCAAACTGTCGGCGGCACCGCCGCTACTGCAACTACGGCAGCTACCGGTTCAACGCAATCGAGTTTCGGCCAGGATTTGGCATCGTTGATCCAGGCGGTTCAATCGGGCGATCTGAGCAGCGCGCAGCAGGATCTCACCCAGCTTCAGTCCGATGC
>JBIODP010000246.1:0-3977 GCA_044445195.1 Burkholderiales bacterium
AAATATGCCTATGCTTAAATCCATGTCACCTATTCTTGCCATTGAAACCTCTTCCGAGCTTGCGTCTGCTGCGCTGTTGTTCGAAAACCGGGTGCTCGTGCGGGAATCGTCCGGCGTGCATACCCACTCCCAGGCTATCTTGCCGCTGGTGCAAAGTTTGCTGGCCGAAGCCGATATCTCGTTGGCGCAATGCGATGCGATAGCCTTCGGTTGCGGCCCCGGCTCATTTACCGGCGTGCGGACTGCCTGCGGCATTGCGCAGGGCCTGGCGTTTGGCTTGGGCCGTCCGGTGGTTCCGGTGGTGACCTTGCTGGCCATGGCGCAAGCATGCCGCGCCGTCAGCGGCGCGACAGACGTGCTGGCGGTGCTGGATGCGCGCATGGGGGAGGTGTATTGGGCGCAATATCGCTACGCCGATGGGTGGCAGACGGTGATCGGGCCAACGCTGTCTGCCCCGGCGGCAGTCGCGCCGCAAGGCGATGTGATTGCTTGCGGTAACGGTTTTCAGGTCTATGCGGCGGCTTTTGAACAAGCCGGTTTTTCTGTGGATGCGTGGTCTCACATCATGCCCCACGCCGAACAGGTCGCGCAATTGGCGCGCATTGCCTTTTCTCAGGGGCTGACGGTGCCTGCTCGCGATGCGCAACCGCTTTATCTGCGCAACAAGGTCGCGCTGACGACTGCCGAACGCAAACTTAAGGCCGAGGCTGCTGCATGAGTGCGGTACAGGCGTCGTTGCTCGACCTTTCCCTGGCGCGGATGCAGGCGGATGATCTGTCTGAGGTGATGGCGATTGAAAACGATGTCTATCCGCATCCCTGGACGCGTGGAAATTTTCTCGATTCGCTCTACAGCGGTTATGAAATCTGGACAGTGCGCGATGCATCGGCGGCACTGGCAGGTTACTTTCTGCTGATGCCCTCCGTCGATGAAGCGCATCTGCTCAATATCGCAGTGCGGCGCGAGATGCAGGGGAAGAGCATTGGCCGCTTGCTGCTGGATCATGCTGTGGCGCTCACGCGCAGGCACGGCCTGAAATCGATTCTGCTGGAAGTCCGGCCCTCGAATGCGCGCGCGATAACGGTGTACGAGCATTATGGATACGCCAAAATCGGCATACGCAAAAGCTATTATCCGGCTGTCGGCAATCTCCGCGAAGACGCGATCGTCATGAGGCTATCGTTATGTTAACGCATAGCGCGCATAGCGCGCATAGCGGCCTTAGCGACCGCAACGCCGTTTTTCTCGAAGAGATGGGGGTCGGCCCATTATGGGTCCGGCGCACTGCGGCGGCGAGCGTGTCGCCGCCTGAGGCAGCGGATATAACGGCAATGGACTGGATGCAGTTGAAGGAAGCGGTGTCCGGGTGCGTCAGGTGCAGTCTGTGCAGGCAGCGCACGCGAACCGTGTTTGGGGTCGGCGGCGAGAATGCCAAATGGCTGTTTATCGGCGAGGGCCCCGGCAGCGAGGAAGATGCCAGGGGCGAGCCGTTTGTCGGCCGGGCCGGGAAACTGCTTGACAATATGCTGCTGGCGATCGGCTTGAAGCGCTCAGGTACCAGCGGCGCCAACGACGCCAATGTCTACATTGCAAATATCGTCAAATGCCGCGCAACTGACGCCAATGGCAAGGACCGGCGGCCGACTGCCGACGAGACGGATGCCTGCATGCCCTATCTGGAACGGCAAATTGCATTGATACAGCCGACGGTGATCGTGGCGCTTGGCAAAACGGCGGCGCAAGGCCTGCTGAAGTGCGATCCGGAGACGCCGGTATCGGCATTGCGCGGGTCTGTGCACCGGTATGCGGGCTTGCCGCTGATTGTTACTTATCATCCGGCCTACCTGCTGCGCAGCCCGGCAGACAAGCGCAAGGCATGGGCTGATCTGCGTCTGGCGATGCAGGCGTATTCCAGTGCCGGCGAGTAGTTTTCAAGCCGTTTTTCAGCAGCGCCGCGGCCACCTGACCGACCCGCACGTGCGGGCATTGGCCTGGTTGCTGGATGCGCCGGATCTGTTGGACCCGATGGCAGACCAATGGCAGGGGCGGATTGCAACCCTGTTCGATCATCAGGGGCCGGACATCGATGCGTGGCTGGTTGAACTGGATCATGACCCGGCGGCATTGCACGCTTTTATCGACCTCTATCCGTTCGCCCGGCTGGGCCGCTATGCAGAGCGGCTGATGGCATTCTTCTTCCAGCATCGGGGCAATCTGTTTGCGCATGGCTTGCAGGTGCGCGCCGGCAAGAACGAAACAATCGGCGAGTTCGACTTCCTGTTGTGGCGCGGTTCGGCCTTGCTGCATTGGGAGTTCGCGACCAAATTTTATCTGCTGGAATCAAGCGCGGCCGGTTTCGATTCCGACTTTCTGGTTGGCCCCAGTCTGGACGATACGCTGGGCGCTAAAATGCGCAAGATATTGGACCGGCAATTGTCTTTATCCGCGCATCCGGCTGCAAAAATTCATTTGCCGCAGGCAGTCGATTCCGCGCAAGCGTTGATCAAGGGATGGCTTTTTTATCACCCGGACGATCGGAGGCCGGCGCCGCCGTCCGGCATCGCAGCGCTTGGCGTTTCCGCAGGACATTGCTGCGGCTTTTGGCGTACCCTGGCCGAAGCGGAGTGCTTGCCGGATGCGCGTTACGTGATTTTGCCGCGCCTGCGCTGGCTGGCGCCGGCGCAGGCGGCGCCCGATGACTGCGCCGGCAGAGCGGCACTTCTCAATGCGTTAAACGCGCATTTTGCGACGGATACGCTGCCGGTATTGGTGGCAGAGATGCACGAGCAAGGGCAGGGAGGTATTGCGGTCGAGACCGAGCGCGGGTTCATCGTTCCGAACGATTGGCGCAAACGGGCAACGGAGCATGTGCGGCGAGGCTAGGCTAGCTCATGCAAACGGAACTACCTGTTTCGTGATCGCTACCAGCCCGATATAGAAAAATACGAGCAGTGCCGCGATAAATGCGCCGGCTCGCACAGATTTTGTCTGGCCTGACTTTAATGCAACAGTTCCAAGCGCAATGTAGATTGCCAACGCGATGACCTTGGCAGTAAGCCAGTTTTGGGCCAACGGATATTGACCGCTCGCTATAACCAGTGCAAGGGCACACCCCAACAGCACGGAATCGATAATATGCGGAAGAGTTTTTACCCAACGCAGGCGCAATATCGGCGATTCGCGCAGCATCCACATGCCGCGCACCAAAAAGAAGCCGCCGCTCATGATGGCGCAAGCAATATGACAATTCCTGACCACTATGTAATCCATGCGCACCTTACCCCCGCTATCGACACCATTAAAATGTGGATAGTATGCATTTTAACGTCGCTTTTGAGGCGGCGCTTTCATAAAGATATATACTTGATACTTCATTAGGCATAATCGGTAACGCCATGTCACTTTTTGCAATTTGCCATCAATCGGATTCCGCCAACCAATGAGACTGACTATCTACACAGACTATACCCTCCGCACTTTGATGCATTTGGGGCTTAATCAGGATCGCCTGGTCACGATTAATGATATTGCGGAGACACACGGGATATCTAAAAATCATTTGATGAAAGTGGTGCATCAATTAGGGCTGTCCGGAATGGTTGAAACAGTTCGTGGGCGCAACGGAGGTCTCAAACTGAATAAAGACCCAGCGGATATCAATATCGGCGAAATTGTTCGCCACTCCGAGAACGATTTTTACATGGCGGAGTGCTTTGACCGGGCGAACAATGCCTGCGTCTATGCCCCGGCTTGCATATTAAAGGGCGTGTTGGGCTCTGCTACAGCCGCCTATCTGGCAGTGCTCGATGGCGTTACCCTTAACGATCTCATCACCAAAGATGCTCCTCGCGGAAACCGCAAGCCTGCCGGCAAACCGATACCTATTGGAATCGGCAAACACTAGAGGATAGAGCCAGGGCATCTAATTTCTTGCTGGTTGGCAACAATTCAGCCGCTGGCGCGGGGGGGGGGGGGGG
>JBIODP010000247.1:0-3920 GCA_044445195.1 Burkholderiales bacterium
ATGCAGGATCGGTCGGCTCGTTTATCGGCATACTCTGCCCTTTGCTCTTCCCGCGTTTGGTCTGCCCGCGCGCCGCTTGCGAATCCTCCTCGGCGCGCGAATAAAATTCGCCGTCGCCAGAATTGGTTTCCTGCCTGTTTTTACTTTTGAACGAGAATAAACCCATGCAATCAATAATCAATTCGTCAATGATTTCGAACCGCCATCACGCCCGCGACAGTCAGGAACGATCCGAAAACCGCAATTCTATCATTCTCCCCCGCTCGGCTCATGGCATTTGCGAACGCCTCTGCCGGCGAAGCAAATATTTCTATGCTGCACTCGGCTCCCGGCTGCCGGTTTGGAACCACGCCCGCCTGCAATAGCTTTTCCTTGATCTGCAGCGCCGACGCCGCTCGCGGCGATGGCAGATCGGTCACGCACCAATGATCGACGGACTGTTTCAAGTGCATGATTATCCCATCGATATCCTTGTCGCGCATCGCGCCGAATACCGCATAGGTAAATGGAGAAAACCCTATATTACCCAAATTTTGCGCTAGCGTCGCAGCCGCATGCGGATTATGCGCCACATCCAGAATCACCGTTGGCCGGCCCGGCAGTACTTGAAACCGTCCAGGCAAATCGACCATCATCAAGCCGCTTCGCACCTCCTGCGCGCCGACCGGCAAGCGCAAACGCAATACATCGAGCGCCGCCAGCACAGCGGAGGCATTCAGCAACTGGTTGGCGCCGCGCAGGCTCGGATAACCGAGCGAATTGCGGCGCTGGCTGCGACCGCCGTAATTCCATTGTTGCTTATCGCCTGAATAGTTGAAATCGCGACCGAACAGCCACAGATCGGCGCCGATGCTTTCGGCATGCCCGATCAGCGACTGCGGCGCGCATGGATCTGCGCAGATTGCAGGTTTTCCTGCGCGAAAAATACCGGCTTTTTCAAAGCCGATCGCTTCACGCGTATTGCCAAGATAGTCGGTATGGTCAATATCCACACTGGTGACGATCGCCACATCGCCATCGATTACATTGACCGCGTCCAACCTGCCGCCCAATCCCACTTCAAGAATGACCACATCCAGTTCCGCCTGCGCCAATAAATGAAGGATGGCAAGCGTCGTAAATTCGAAATAGGTGAGCGAAATATCGCCGCGCCTGGCCTCTACCTCAAGAAAGCTGGCGATCAGCGCAGCGTCGGACGCGGATTCGCCGCACAGGCGCGCGCGTTCGTTGAAGTGCAGGAAATGCGGTTTGATGTACAAGCCGACGCGATATCCGGCACGCAGAAAAACCGACTCAAGCATCGCGCAAGTCGACCCTTTGCCATTGGTGCCGCCGACCACGATCACCGGACACTTGAATTGAATATCCAGCCTTTCCTTCACCGCGGCAATCCGCTCAAGGCCCAAGTCTATGGCCTTGAAGTGGCGCGACTCCAATAGGGTCAGCCAATCCTGCAGGGTAGTGGGATAAGTTTGCATTTCAAGAATATGGCGACGATTGGCGAATTAAAAAGCCCGGATTAGTCCGGGCTTTTACGTGACTGAAAACGGTTATATTTTAACTGCACTTATAAACTTGCTTACTCACTTCACTTATGCCAGCACGTCAACCGGCTGAATTTGCAATAGTGCCAGTAAATGCGCGATTTCTTCACGCATCTTGCGGCGGTCGACGATCATGTCTATCGCCCCTTTTTGAATCAGGAATTCTGCGCGCTGAAATCCTTCAGGCAATTTTTCGCGCACGGTGCTTTCAATCACGCGCGGACCGGCAAAACCGATCAGGGCCTTGGGTTCAGCTATCACGATGTCGCCCAGGAAAGCAAACGAAGCCGACACGCCGCCCATGGTCGGATCGGTCAATACTGAAATGAACGGCAACTTTTTCTCAGCCAATTTGGTCAACATGGCAGTCGTTTTTGCCATTTGCATGAGTGACAACAACCCTTCCTGCATACGGGCGCCACCTGTTGCAGTAATGCAAATAAATGGCACCTTCTGTTCCAGCGCGACCTGTGCAGCACGCACAAACCGCTCACCGACCACGGAACCCATGGAGCCGCCCATGAACTCGAATTCAAAACAGGCAACCACGACAGGCAAACTCATAATTGCCCCACCCAAGACTATCAGCGCATCGGTTTCGCCGGTAGCCTCCATCGCCGCTTTCAGGCGATCCGGATATTTTTTGCTATCCTTGAATTTCAGCGTATCGACCGGCAATGCTTCCTGGCCGATTTCATAACGCCCGCCGGCATCCAGCAAGGCATCCAGCCGATCCCGGGCGCGGATGCGCATGTGATGGTCGCATTTTGGGCAAACGTGGATATTGGATTCCAAATCGGTCCGATACAAGACTGCCTCGCAAGACGGACATTTGACCCATAACCCTTCGGGAACCGACTTGCGGATTGCGGTGTCCGAACGTTGAATGCGCGGCGGCAGCAGTTTTTCCAGCCAACTCATGGCGACCTCATTTATTTTTTACCTGCCGCATTGTACCGCCCGGCTGCAAATGCGCCAAGTCTTGCTATTATAATAATAATAGCAATGCCAGGCATCATTACTCTTTCTGCAACATCATATTTTGCGCTACAGGCAAAGCCCGATTGAACTCCCTGCTATAGAAGCACGGCGTAGCGGATGTTTTTTATATTACTATTTGGCGTATAGCCCGTAATCTCGCGGGCACACAGGAGAAATTATGTTCAGTCATGTGATGGTGGGTTCGAACGATATCGAACGATCAAAACGCTTCTACGACGCGGTGCTTGGAACGCTTGGGGCAAGCGAGCCGCTTCGTAACAAGGCGCCCTCCGGCCACACTCGGCTATTCTATCGGCACGACAGCAGCACCTTTTGCATCAGCGAGCCGATCAATGGCGAGCAGGCGACATGCGCAAACGGCGGCACCATCGGCTTCAAGTGCAACTCGGCTGAGCAAGTGCAAGAATTCCACGACACTGCGCTCGCGCATGGAGGCCAATCCTGTGAAGATCCACCGGGCCTGCGTGAGGGCAGCATGGGAGCAATGCACCTGGCCTACGTTCGTGATCCAGACGGCAATAAGCTCTGTGCAATCTACCGCGTCAAGTAAGGCTCTCCATTGCATGCTGCAGGCAACGGATGGCCGACTAACGGTGTTCATCAACCATTGAATTTCGTCAAGACGCGAACAAGCTGCAAAACCGCGCAATATCCACATTGCCGCCACTGACCAGCACGCCGACTCGTTTGCCATGCAGTTGCGACTTCATCTGTCTGGCCGCGGCGAAACCAAGGCATCCGGTAGGTTCGACCACCAGCTTCATGCGTGAGGCGGCGAAGCCCATGCACTCGACGAGTTGCGCGTCCGTGGCTGTCAACACATCGTCGACGTCGCGACGGATGATCGGGAAGGTATAGTTGCCCAGATGCTGGGTCTGGGCGCCATCCGCGATGGTATTGGGCGTCTCGATGTGGACGATGGAACCGGAGCGGAATGACTGCTGGCCGTCGTTACCGGCCTCGGGCTCGACCCCGTAGAGCCGGCAACCGGCCGAGAGCGCACGCGTCGACAACGCCGAACCGGCTAGCAGTCCGCCACCGCCAAGAGGAACAAAGAACATATCGAGCGCGCCTACTTCCTCGAACAGTTCCTTGGCAGCCGTACCCTGCCCGGCAATCACGTCGGGATGGTCATAAGGAGGAATCAGTGTCATGCCGTGTTTCTGAGCAAGGGTGCGACCGATCTGTTCCCGGTCCTCCTTGTACCGGTCATAAATCACCACGTTGCCGCCGTAGCCCTTGGTGGCTGTCACCTTCATCACGGGGGCATCGTGCGGCATGATGATCGTTGCCGGGATGCCGAGCAGTCTGGCTGAGAGCGCGATTGCCTGGGCGTGGTTGCCGGATGAGAATGCCACCACGCCCTCCTTGCGC
>JBIODP010000248.1:0-3900 GCA_044445195.1 Burkholderiales bacterium
GAATTGATTCAACATGTCGAACTTGGCCATTTTTTCAAACATCCTGCTAAAGCCGGTTCTCGGATCGCGCTGGTAGCACTGGAACAGGAGGCCGGCGTCAAAGGTCATTGCCTGACGCCATGGCGGCCAGCGCTCGGCGATCTGGGCTACGCCGTTATCAAAGGCAAAAGCCCGGCGCAGAATTTGCGCGCCGTCGTTATTTTCCGGCGAAGACAACCGCGCATGCGAATTTTCGGCGATCAGCGGATTGCCGTCCTTATCTGTCGCGTCGAGATCGAGCTTGTCGAATTCGTGTTGTTTGCCGATAGGCGCGCCGGAATATTTATGCCGCCCGACGGTCTCCTCCTGAAAGCCTAATTTCATTCGATCCCAATGCTCCATCGCTATGCGGATCGGCCGGATCACCATATAACTGCCGTCATGCATCCAGCCCGGACCTTCTTCGCCTACCCAAACGAATCGATTCATGGCTGCCGGGTCTTTGGTTGAAATATTCATGGTGCCGTCTTTGAACCCCATTTGATTTCGCGGCGTTTCTCCGGCTTTAAATCCTGCCGAATACCCCGTTTGCGCCCAGCGAATCTTGGCGACGCCGTCAGCCAGTCGAACCATGCGGCGCATTGCATGTTCCGCTACTTGCGGATCGTCTGCGCAAGCCTGCACGGAAAGATCGCCGCCGGTGCGCTCGGGTATCAACTGGTCGCCGGTAAAGCGAGGCAGATCCGCCAGCGCGGCCGGACGTTGCCTGGCTATGCCAAAGCGATCCAAGCCATCTTTCTCGAACAGGCTTGGGCCAAAGCCGAAAGTGATGGTTAATCGCGCGTTCGATAGACCTAGGGTATCCGCAGAATCTTTGGGAGCTTGCGTCGGGTCCGGACGAGGGTCGGCGAGGGCGGGGCTGCCACTCATTTCTGCAGCAGCCAAGGTCCAGGCACGCAGCAGTGCAATTAACGCGGCACGTTCCGTCGTAACCAGATCGAAAGTCATGAAATAGGTATTGCGCTGCATTGGCGTGGTAATGCCGCCCTGATGCATTTCCCAAAAAGGCTCAGTCGCGGCAGGGGGCGCAATGGCTGCTTCCTTCGGTTTTGCATACGCTTGCAAAGCAAAAGGCGTTGCCACCGCCGCCAATGCGGCGCGCATCAAAAAATGTCGCCGCGCTGGATTGTATTGAGCATCGTTCGATTTAGTCATGGGGCACCAAGTACCAAAGTATTCATATCATCTTCCACGTAGTAAATTCCTTTGCCGTCCGGCGTGAGCGCAATGCCAAACAGATCGCCGTTACCGGGCGGCGATTGCGCCTGGTTGGAATCAAGCCAATGCGCGTAAATTTGCTTGCCCGCTAGCGGGTCGATTTCGACAGCCTGACCGTTTTTGCCGTTGCAAACCAGCAGATGCCCGGCCGGTGTCATGACCATCGCCAACGGCCAACCGAGCAAGCCATCCTTGGTGACGACCCTGCCTTTGCCGGCGCTGGCGGTGCGGGTGCTGGCTTCGGCGATGGCGGTAATTTCATTATCCAGGCCGTCGGTGACATACAGCGTATCGTCAGGCCCGAGCGCCAATCCAGTGGGGCCAAACAGGAAATTGTCGCGGTCAGCCCGTTGCGCAAACCCATCGGCAACCACCGTTTGGCTTTGCAGTACGGGCGGCTTGCCTTCCTGGATGGTGACTTCCAGTCGCAACACGGTCGCCTGATGGATGGTTTCCGGATAATGCGTGACAGGATCCACGACATCCGGCCCCTTCAGCCCGAAGCCGGCCATGCTGATGAAAAGAGTCGCGCTGCTGCCCCGATCGATGACGGCCATATTACCCCATGGCGCGTTGATGGTCGGACCGGCCCAAGTGGCGACGTGGCGGCCATTCGAGTCGAGCACCAGCAGGCAGCCGTCGCCTTTGGTTTTGGTCGTGCCATCGGTGCTGGGCGCGCTGCCGACAATGACCCAGCCGCTCTTCAACATCGTCATGGCAGTGGTCAAGCCGACGCCACCGGGACATTCCTTCAAGTTTTGCGGCGCCTTGGCGAACAGTTTGGTCTCCTTGGTGCTGGGTCGATAATCGACGATGGTGGTGCCGGAGCCCTGCAGGTTGGAGATATTGTTGAAATTATCGACCAGCACGTCATCCTTTTCGATCACGCCGCTGCTGACCGGCGCCACCACTACCGCGTAAGGATTGAGGTCGCCGTTATCGGTGACCGACGAAGCCAGGGTCTTGTGCTTGTGGATGGTTTCGAGAAATCCTCTGGACTCGGCTACCGCCGTTAAGCAGGCCGCGCCCAAGCCTAGCAATACAGCCGTGCGGGCGAGCCGGCAAACCAAGGGGTGCCTGGACCGGTTAAGGTGTTGCGCTTGAGGTGTAGTCATGATGTTGTTGTCGATTCAAAAGGCGATATTGGTGCGTAAGCCGAGCACTAATTCATTCTTGATGCTTTGTCCCGGCGCATTTGGATTGGGGATGCCGCCGCCGGGATTGAACACATATTGAACGTCAGGCTGCAATTGCAGCCAGGGTTTCACTTGATACTGATACGTCGCTTCCACAACGGATTCGCCACTTTGAACAGGCATGGCGGCGGCAGAATAATAGACCGTATCGCGTTCCAGCCCCGCCACGTGGCTGCTGACATGAGCGACACTGACGCCGACGCCAAAGGTATCGTCAGTCCGGTAGGCAAACGGGCAGTGCAGCACCATGCCGGCATTCAAACTGCTGTCAATCAGGTTGCGATCCGTGAGAGGGGTGGTCATGATGCGGGCAAATAAGGATAAGGTGCGGTTTAGCTCATTGGGGTCGCGCCAGATCAAATGATCGCCGACCACATAGAACGAATAGTTGCCGTGGCGTTGCGCCGGCACGCCATTGCCCCCCGGATTAGCCAGCGACAACCCGTTTTGGTCGAGACGGCGATCGGCGAACATCTGACTGTCGTACCATGCGCCAATACGGTAAGTCCACCCCAGCGGCGGACTGGCATCAGGCTCGACCATGCTACCCAGAGCCGGGTAGGAAAATTGCACTTCGATCATATCCAGAGTGCCGTTACCCAATGGGAAACTGGTGCCGCGCGGATCGTTTTGTTGCGGATCGCCAGCATTGTTGCGAACGGGGCTGCCGTTAAAAACGCCGGCAAGAATCTTGACGCTGTCGACCGGGCGAGCGCTGATGCGGGTGCCGATTGCCGACAGCGGATAAGCGGGGCCGCCGCCCGGCATGTCGGCGGATGGCAGCATCGGCCAGCCGAACATGGTATTGACGAATACCAGCGCGTTGTTGCTGACGATGAATTCCTGGTCGACACTTTGTTGCCCGATTTTCACATCCAGGCGATCTTCATCGAGAAATTTCTGGTCGTACCACAGCTCCCAAAGGCGGAATCCGCGATCCGCTTCGATGCCGCTGGCGGTCTGCAGCGTTTGCAAATTGTCGGCGCTCAGGTTCTGACCGTGAATCTGCAGCACGCTGGCATTGAACAAGCCGCCGTACCAACCAAAAGCGCGCTGGGTATTGAGCTGCAACACGGCTTGAGTCAAACCATCGTATTCAAATCCCTTGCGGACCCCGCCGGATGTGTTGCCGAGATCCTCGCTGGTTTCCTGAATCGAAAGGGTCATTCCGGCACGGCTCAAATCGGTGCGCAACCCCCACAGATTGCCAAGCAGATTGCTGCTATGCTGAACCCCATCCATGAATCCCCAAAAGCCCGCAGGTTGCGGCACGCTGCCATCGCTGGGGCCGGCAGTAATCGAAATCGGCGGCGGTGCGGCTTGAGCCGTCCAGAGGGCGGATAGCGCAAACGCCGTAGCAATGCAACCGATTCGGGCTAGACTACGAGAAGTTGGCATCATTTAATTCCTTAAGTCGGCTTTGCCCATGGGGTTATTACCTTAATAA
>JBIODP010000249.1:0-3888 GCA_044445195.1 Burkholderiales bacterium
GTTCGTGGCACACCAATTCAATGTCTACAGGGATCGGAAGAACAAGCGACGTGACATGATAGTCCAGTATTTACTGGAAGCTTATCGACGGCTTGAGTCGGCCGCGCATAGGGAAAAAACTGAAGAGCAGGCTATTGCGTTTGAATCCGCCGTAGCTGACATTCAGTTACTTGGTACATTTATGCAAATATCAGCCATGGTCAAGTGTGCGAATGCCCTTGCTTCATCCGGCGGTACAGGTACCACAATTGATGAGGTGCTACGTGTACTGCGCAACAATTTACGCAAGGAACTCGGCCTTTCTGCTTTGGAAAGTACGCCTGTCATTTTTCGCTTTGAACGCCACTTGGATAGCGGGAATTGGAAAGGCGAAGTAGTGCCTCGAACTGATCCAGTGGTGATCGCTAGGGACAAGTAACTTTTATTGACTAGCCACAGGAGGCAATATGCCTGCAACAGCCGGGTAGCTTGGTTTTGAAGGAACAACACCAGCACAAACTGAGTTTGTCCCATCGGTTTTGCCGGGCGCGGGAAAACATGAATCTCACCTCAGCAGGTGCCAATTCATCCCGTCAAAAATGAACTTAAGCAAGTTAACCCGCAAAGAAAGCCATACAAAAACACCAGTCTTAATTCCGATCTGCGATATTTAAGCCGACCACGCCAATGTTTCCCGTGTCCGGCAAAACCGATGGGGCAAGCTCATCAATGAACCTGCCGCCTCACGGGATCGAAGTACCGGATTTCACCCTACCCCGCCCACACCCGCGCATTCCTGAACATCCGTATCCACGGCGAATCCTCGCCCCATGCGTCTGGATGCCATGATTGCTGCACAGTGCGGAACACGCGCTCCGCATGCGGCATCAACACGGTAAAGCGCCCATCCGGCGTGGTTACCGCGGTAATCCCCTGCGGCGAACCGTTTGGATTATTCGGATAGTTTTCTGTTGCCTGCCCACGATTATCGATAAAACGCATGGCGACCAGCGCCTGATCGATTTTGCCGGTTTGTGAAAAATCGGCATAACCTTCGCCGTGCGCTACGGCGATGGCTGTTTGCGTGCCGGCCATGCCGCGGAAAAAAATCGACGGCGAATCGGTCACTTCGACCATCGCAAATCGTGCCTCCAGACGTTCCGATTTATTGCGCGTGAATTTCGGCCAGGCGTCTGCGCCGGGAATGATGGACTTCAGGTTGCTCATCATCTGGCAGCCGTTGCAAATGCCGAGCCCAAACGTATCCGCACGGTGAAAGAATGACGCGAACTGGTCGGCTAGTTCGGCATGAAATAAAATGGTCTTGGCCCATCCCTCGCCAGCACCCAATACGTCGCCGTAAGAAAAACCGCCGACCGCGATAACGCCTTTGAAATTGTCCAGGCGGGTTCGGCCCGCAATCAAATCGCTCATGTGCACATCTACCGCGGTGAAGCCGGATTTGTGCATGGCATAGGCCGTTTCGACATGCGAATTAACGCCTTGTTCGCGCAGGATCGCCACTCTTGGCCTGGCGCCAGTTGCAATAAAGGGCGCTGCAATGTCCTGCTGCGGATCGTAACCCAGCTTCGGCGACATGCCGGGGTCTTCCGCATCCAGGATGCGGTCGAATTCGGCATCGGCACAGGCCGGGTTATCGCGCAAGCGGGCGATGTGCCAACTGGTCTCGCTCCACAGCCGATGCAGGGCTACTCGCGGCTGCGCGTAGATGCTCCTGGCGTCGCGGGCAATTTCAATCACGTCGCGCGTATTCGGTTTGCCGATGATGTGGCTGCAGGCGCCCAGGTTATGCGCACGCAGCACATTCATCACGTTCGACTTTTCAGCCTCGGGAACCTGGATGACTGCACCCAGTTCTTCGTTAAAAAGCGCACGCAAAGTCATGTCGTTGCGCCGTTCGGCAACTTGGTCCGCCCAGTTTTTGGAGTCGCCCCAATCGGCCGCATGCTCGCTTTCCAGCGTCAGGATATCGATGTTGATCGACAGGCCGCAATGGCCGGCAAAGGCCATTTCGCATAAGGTTGTGAACAGGCCGCCATCGGAGCGGTCATGATAAGCCAGCAATTTCCGGTCGCGGGCAAGTTGCTGGACGGCTGCAAAAAATGCTTTCAAATCTTCGGCGCTATCGACATCCGGTGCTTCATTGCCGATCTGCTGCATGACTTGCGTCAGCGCCGATGCGCCGAGACGATTCTTGCCGCGCCCCAGGTCGATCAGGATCAATACCGTGGCGCCGGCATCGGTGCGGATTTGCGGCGTGAGCGCCAGGCGCACGTCATGCACCGGCGCGAATGCCGATACGATCAGGGAGACCGGCGAGGTCACCGACTTGTTGTCGGCGCCGTCGTTCCAGGTGGTTCGCATGGAGAGGGAATCCTTGCCGACCGGGATGCTGATGCCCAACGCAGGGCAAAGCTCCATTCCTACCGCCTTGACGGTATCGAACAAAGCCGCATCCTGGCCGGGCTGGCCGCAGGCCGCCATCCAGTTGGCCGATAGTTTGACGTCAGAGAGTTCGGCAATCGGCGCTGCCGCAATATTGGTGAGCGCTTCGCCCACCGCCATGCGGCCGGAAGCCGCCGCATTGATAACGGCTAACGGCGTGCGCTCGCCCATTGCCATCGCTTCGCCGCGATAGCCTTCAAAACTCATGGCGGTCACGGCGCAGTCGGCAACCGGCACTTGCCACGGTCCGACCATCTGGTCGCGCACACTCATGCCGCCCACCGTACGGTCGCCGATGGTAATCAAAAACGATTTGTCTGCCACCGTCGGCAGGCGCAGCACGCGCTGCGACACTTCCAGCAAATCCATGCCGGTCAGATCGACCGGCGGCAGCATGCGTGCAACATGGGCGACGTCGCGGTGCATTTTCGGTGGCTTCCCAAGCAGTACATCCATCGGCATATCGACTGGATTGGCGTCGTAATTTGAAGATTCGGGGTCGATCACTTTCAATTGCCGCTCTTCGGTAGTGACGCCGACAACCGCAAAGGGACAGCGTTCCCGTTCGCACAGAGCCTGAAACAGCGGCAGGCTCTCTTGCGCGATGCCGAGCACATA
The DNA here is from genome assembly GCA_044445195.1 of Burkholderiales bacterium. GTDB lineage: Bacteria > Pseudomonadota > Gammaproteobacteria > Burkholderiales > Burkholderiaceae_D > PKWO01. Next base: position 3,064 of record JBIODP010000249.1, read on the forward strand.
GCGTTCCTGCGATTCATTGCTCCAGATTTCCTTCGGCGCCATGCCGCTCTCTTCCAGCGGCACCTTGCGCAAATCGAAAATAGCGCCGCGCCCGGCATCATTGGTAATTTCGGGAAAAGCATTCGACAAACCGCCGGCGCCGACATCGTGTATCGATAAAATCGGGTTCTGCTCAGCCATCGCCCAGCAGGCGTTGATCACTTCCTGCGCGCGCCGTTCCATTTCCGGGTTGCCGCGTTGAACCGAATCAAAATCGAGATCGGCGGTATTGGTGCCGGTGGCCATCGACGAGGCCGCACTGCCGCCCATGCCGATGCGCATTCCGGGGCCGCCCAATTGAATCAGCAGAGTGCCGGCCGGCAAACCGCTTTTCTGCGTGTGCTTGTCGGAAATGCTGCCGATACCGCCTGCAATCATGATCGGCTTATGATAGCCCTGTACCGCATCGCCGATTTTTTGTTCGTAGGTACGGAAATAACCGCCCAGATTAGGCCGGCCAAACTCATTATTGAAAGCGGCGCCGCCGATCGGCCCTTCCAGCATAATTTGCAGCGCCGACGCGATGCGGTCCGGTTTGCCATAGGATTTGCCATCAGCCGCATGCGGCGCCGCGCTGACATCGGTGTCGTTTTCCCATGGCTGCACCGCCCCCGGCAGCATCAGGTTGGAAACCGAGAACCCGGTCAAACCGGCTTTGGGCTTGGCGCCGCGCCCGGTTGCGCCTTCATCGCGTATTTCGCCCCCGGCTCCGGTGGATGCGCCGGGAAAGGGGGAAATCGCGGTTGGGTGGTTGTGCGTCTCCACCTTCATCAGGATGTGGGTCAA
>JBIODP010000250.1:0-3876 GCA_044445195.1 Burkholderiales bacterium
GGTGTACCCGGGTCGGGTAAATCGACTTTTATCGAAGCGTTGGGCAATTATCTGATCGATGCCGGAAAACGTTTGGCCGTGCTGGCAGTCGACCCCTCATCCTCTATTTCCGGCGGCTCCATTCTGGGCGATAAAACACGCATGGAATTGCTGTGTCAGCGTGAAGAGGCTTTTATTCGCCCGAGCCCCACCTCCGGCACGCTCGGCGGCGTGGCGGATAAAACCCGCGAGGCGATGCTGGTTTGCGAAGCGGCCGGATTCGACGTCATTATTGTCGAGACCGTTGGCGTTGGACAAAGCGAAACGGCGGTGGCCGGCATGGTCGATATCTTTGTGCTGCTGCAATTGCCGAATGCGGGCGACGATCTGCAGGCGATCAAGAAAGGCATTGTGGAACTTGCCGACCTGATCGTTTTCAACAAGGCCGACCTTGATGAGCACGCAACGGAATGCGCGCGCAACCAGATGAAAACCGCACTCACCATGTTACGCCAGGCAAGCCCGCACTGGCGCCCGCCGGTGCTCACTGTCAGCGCACTGACAAAAAAGGGCATTCCGGAATTCTGGGCTGAAGTCGAGCGCTATTGCGACGCCATGCGCTGCTGCGGCGCATTTGAAGAAAAACGCAGCCGGCAATCGCTGGACTGGATGTGGTGTCTGATCGACTCAGGCCTGCGCCAATACTTCCGGCAGCATCAGGCGGTGCGCGCCGAGCTTGCGGAACTGAGCCGGGCAGTGGCGGAATGGCGCATCACGCCGGCGGCGGCGGCAACCCGTTTGCTCGATTGCATCAAGCATTGAATAACTGTTGCATAAGCATTGAACAAGCGTTGAATTCTTGAATCACACGACAGGTAGGGAGTACACCATATGCATGACATCATCCGCCAGCTTGACGACAAGCGCTCGGCGGCCCGCCTCGGTGGCGGCCAGAAGCGTATCGACGTCCAACATAGCAAAGGCAAATTGACTGCGCGCGAGCGGATCGAACTGCTGCTGGACCCGAACTCATTCGAAGAATGGGATATGTTCAAGGAACATCGTTGTACCGACTTCGGCATGGAGACGCAATCCTACCCGGGCGATGGCGTGGTGACCGGCTATGGCACCATCAACGGCCGCCTGGTATTTATCTTTTCGCAGGACTTCACGGTACTGGGCGGCGCCTTATCCGAAACCCATGCCGAAAAAATCTGCAAGGTGATGGACCATGCGCTCAAGATCGGGGCGCCGATGATCGGCCTCAACGATTCGGGCGGCGCCCGCATCCAGGAAGGCGTGGCGTCGCTCGGCGGGTATGCCGACGTATTCCAGCGCAATGTGATGGCGTCCGGCGTGGTGCCGCAGATTTCGATGATCATGGGCCCTTGCGCCGGCGGCGCCGTGTACAGCCCTGCGATGACCGACTTTATCTTCATGGTGAAAGAGTCATCCTACATGTTCGTCACCGGCCCTGAGGTGGTCAAGACCGTGACCCATGAGGAAGTGACGGCGGAAGAGTTGGGCGGCGCGCTGACCCATACCAGCAAATCGGGAGTGGCCGATCTGGCTTTTGAAAACGACGTTGAAGCGCTGGCCATGCTGCGCCGACTGATCAATTTCCTGCCCGCCAACAATCGCGAAAAGCCGCCGGTGCAGCCGACCAACGACCCGGCGGAACGTCTCGACTATTCGCTCGATACGCTGGTGCCGGACAATGCAAACAAACCGTACGACATGAAGGAACTGATCATCAAGATTGTCGATGACTGCGACTTTTTTGAAATTCAGACGGACAATGCCAAGAACATCGTCACAGGGTTTGCGCGCATGGACGGCCACCCGGTCGGCATCGTCGCCAACCAGCCGCTGGTGCTGGCAGGCTGTCTCGACATCAAGAGCGCGATCAAAGCGGCGCGCTTCGTCCGATTTTGCGATGCATTCAATATCCCGGTAGTGACGTTTGTCGACGTGCCGGGCTTTATGCCGGGGACCATGCAGGAGTACGGCGGCATCATCAAGCACGGCGCCAAACTGCTGTATGCGTACGCCGAGTGCACCGTTCCGAAAGTGACCGTCATTACGCGCAAGGCCTATGGCGGCGCCTACGACGTGATGAGTTCCAAGCATTTACGCGGCGATGTGAACTTTGCGTGGCCGTCTGCTGAAATTGCCGTCATGGGCCCAAAGGGCGCAGTTGAAATCATCTTCCGCGAGGAAAAAAACGATCCCGCCAAACTCGCCTTGCGCGAAGCCTTATACAAGGAGAAATTCGCCAATCCGTTCGTCGCCGGCGCGCGCGGTTTTATCGACGATGTAATCATGCCGAACGAAACGCGCAAACGCATCTGCCGCTCGCTCGCCATGCTGCGTGACAAAAAACTCGAAAATCCGTGGCGCAAGCACGGCAACATTCCGCTGTAAGCGTCCGGGAGACCAACCAAATGTTCAAGAAAATACTGATTGCCAATCGCGGAGAAATCGCCTGCCGCATCATCAAGACCGCCCGTAAAATGGGCATTTCGACAGTTGCCGTTTATTCCGAGGCAGACCGCGACGCGTTGCATGTCGACATGGCCGACGAGTCTGTCTGCATCGGCCCGCCGCCATCCAAAGAGTCGTATCTGTCGATGGATAAAATTATTGCGGCCTGCAAACTGACCGGCGCGGAAGCAGTCCACCCCGGCTACGGCTTTTTGTCGGAGAACCAGGAGTTCTCGCGCCTCCTGGAAGAGCAAGGCATCGTCTTCATTGGCCCCAAGCATTATTCGGTAGGGGCGATGGGCGACAAGATTGCCTCCAAGAAGCTGGCGATTGAAGCCGGCGTCAATACCATTCCCGGTTACAACGCCGCGATCGATACTCCCGAGCAAGCGGTAGGGATTGCCCGGGATATCGGTTATCCGGTCATGATCAAAGCTTCCGCCGGCGGCGGCGGCAAGGGCTTGCGCGTAGCCTTCAATGACGCTGAATCCCATGAAGGCTTCTCATCCTGCCGCAGGGAAGCCAAGGCCAGCTTCGGCGACGACCGTATCTTCATCGAGAAATATGTGCTGGAGCCGCGCCACATTGAAATTCAGGTGTTGGGCGATGCGCACGGCAACATCGTGTATTTGCATGAACGCGAATGTTCGATCCAGCGCCGCCATCAAAAAGTGATCGAAGAAGCGCCTAGCCCCTTCCTCGATCCGGCTACCCGCAAGGCAATGGGCGAACAAGCGGTGGCATTGGCCAGGGCCGTGAATTACCAGTCGGCCGGAACGGTTGAATTTGTGGTGGGTGCGGACAAGTCATTTTACTTTCTCGAGATGAATACCCGCCTGCAGGTTGAGCATCCGGTCACCGAAATGATCACCGGCCTCGACCTGGTCGAGCTGATGATACGCGTTGCCGCCGGCGAGAAGCTTCCTTTCGCTCAGGAGCAGATCAGGATGAACGGCTGGGCGATGGAATGCCGCATCAACGCAGAAGACCCATTTCGGGGCTTCCTGCCCTCTACCGGCCGCCTGGTGCGGTTCCAGCCGCCGGCAGAAATCGATGGTCAGGTGCGGATCGATACCGGGGTCTACGACGGCGGCGAAATCTCGATGTTCTACGATTCGATGATCGCCAAACTGATCGTGCATGGCGCCAACCGGGAGCTGGCTGTCAGCCGCATGCGCGACGCGCTGAACGGTTTCGTGATTCGCGGCATCAGTTCGAACATTCCATTCCAGTCGGCGCTGATGCAGCATCCGCGGTTTCAGTCCGGCAACTTCAATACCGGTTTCATTGCCGAAGAATATCCAACCGGCTTCAGCGCGTCGATGGTGCCGCACGACGATCCGGCATTGCTGATTTCGGTTGCCGCATTCGTGCATCGCTGCTACATCGACCGCGCCGCCCATGTGTCGGGAC
>JBIODP010000251.1:0-3860 GCA_044445195.1 Burkholderiales bacterium
CACATGGAGTCTGAACGACTCCGCAATTCATTGTTGGAAATCTTGTCGCACGACCTGCGCACGCCGCTCACCTCGCTGGTCGGTCTTGCGGATTTGCTGACGCTGTCCAAATCGTCGTTGAGCCAGGCACAGCTGACGCTGGCCGAAGCGCTGCGCGACGAGATCCTGCGCATGAGTGGATTAGTGGCGAATCTGCTGGACATGGCGCGCATCCAGAGTGGCGATGTCCGCCTGAATCTGCAGTGGCAACCGTTTGAGGAAGCTGTCGGCAACGCATTGCGTATTTGCCGCCCCCTGCTCGCCGGTCACCACGTTGAAACACGTTTTTCGCGCGAACTGCCGCCGGTGCGTTTCGATGCGATATTAATCGAGCGGGTCATGTGCAATTTGCTGGAAAATGCAGCAAAATACACACCAGCCGATTCTCACGTTGTGATTGCTGCGGAAGTCAGCGGGCGCTACCTGGACATCTCGGTGTTCGATAATGGCCCCGGCCTGCCCCCAGGCCGCGAAGAATCGCTGTTTGAAAAATTCACCCGAGGCGAGCGCGAGTCGGCGACATCCGGAGTCGGCCTCGGCCTGTCGATTTGCCGCGCCATTGTCGAAGCGCACGGCGGCACTATCCGTGCCGGAAAATCGCCTGAAGGAGGCGCATCGTTCATCTTTACCTTGCCGCTTGGCGCGCCACCGGTTATTTCGGGTTTCAACTCAGACAAGACAATTCCCGTTCCTGCAGAGCAGAATCACGCTTGAACCACGCTTAACGCCCATAAGAGCGCGCATTACGCCTGTACGGTATATACTTGATGCTTCACTCTTTCCTTACAAGAAGGACCTGCAGCGGCGCGATGTTTTACCTCGCACTTTGAGCTGGATATTATTTTGGCGGCACTGCGGTTCGTTCCACTCTCAATCATGAAATTCGATGTCGCCATTATCGGTAGCGGACTGGCCGGCCTGTCGGTCGCCTTGCACCTCGGGCAAACACGCAAGGTTGCCATCATTTCCAAACGCGCATTACTGGATGGAGCCAGCGACTGGGCACAAGGCGGCATTGCCGCCGTACTCGACTCCGGCGACAGCTACGCGCAGCACATTGCTGACACGCTGATCGCGGGAGCCGGCCTGTGCGACGAGAGCGCAACCCGTTTTATCATCGAACACGGCCACGAGGCCATCCAGTGGCTGATCGATCAAGGCGTGCCATTTACCCGCGACGAGTCGGCTGAACTGGGATTTCACCTGACCCGCGAAGGTGGGCATAGCCAGCGGCGCATCATCCATGCGGCCGACGCCACCGGTCATGCAGTACAAATCACGCTTGAACAAAAGGTCAGAAACCATCCTAACATTACCTTGCTGGAGCAGCACACCGCTATCGATCTCATCACCTCGAAAAAGGTGCATGGCAAGAACGTTGCGCCGCGTTGCCTGGGGCTATACGCCCAGGATGCGAAAACCGGCAAGGTGGTGACGATCGCAGCCGACCATACGGTGATGGCAACCGGCGGGGCTGGGAAAGTCTATCTTTACACCACCAATCCGGACACCGCTACCGGCGACGGCATCGCCATGGCGTGGCGAGCCGGGTGTCGCGTCGCCAACATGGAATTCATCCAGTTTCATCCGACCTGCCTGTACCACCCTTATGCAAAATCATTCCTGATCAGCGAAGCGGTGCGCGGTGAAGGAGGATTGTTAAAACTGCCGCAGGAAGCCGGCGCCGCAGCAGGCAGGCGCTTCATGCCCGCGCATGACGAGCGCGCCGAACTGGCGCCGCGTGACGTGGTAGCGCGAGCCATCGATTCCGAAATGAAAAAGCGCGGTCTCGATTACGTCGATCTCGATATCAGCCACAAGCCGGCGGCGTTTCTAAAGGAGCACTTCCCGACCATTTACACGCGCTGCATGGAACTTGGCATCGACATGACAAAACAGCCGATCCCGGTAGTGCCCGCAGCGCATTACACCTGCGGCGGCGTGGTCACCGACAACGCTGGACGCACCGACCTGCCCGGCTTGTACGCAGTCGGTGAAACCACCTATACCGGCTTGCATGGCGCCAATCGGCTGGCCAGCAACTCTCTGCTGGAATGTTTGGTGATCGGCCGTGCCGCTGCGCAATCGATCGAGCAGCAAGATCCGCAAGACAGCGTTACGCTGCCCGAATGGGACGAAAGCCGCGTCACCGATGCCGATGAAGAGGTGGTCATTGCCCATAATTGGGATGAATTACGCCGCTTCATGTGGAATTACGTCGGTATCGTGCGCACCACCAAGCGCCTGGAACGCGCGCAGCACCGCATCGGCCTGCTGAAGGAAGAGATCGACGAGTACTACCGGAATTTCCGGATTACGCGCGACTTGCTGGAGCTTCGTAATTTAGTTGAAGTCGCTTCGCTGATCGTCAACAGCGCGCTCACGCGCCGTGAGAGCCGCGGCCTGCACTTCAACCGGGATTTTCCGGATACCTTGCCCAAAGCCCTGCCCAGCATATTAACGCCAACACAACAAAGCTGAGGCCGGTTTCACCGGAACACAGAAATTGCGCTATGCTAAATGCGTAGCACCTTTTCTTTAACCTCGTATTTGAAAGGAAGACAAATGATTTCCTTAACAAAAACTTTAAAATATTTCATTTTTGCCTCGGTTGTGCTGGCGGCCTTTCTCGCATTCGGCAACGCATCGGCGGCGATGCAAGATTCCGTTACTGTTACTCTTGATGGCGCACACGAAGTGCCATCCAATGCATCCACCGCGACAGGCAGCGGAACGTTGACGTTCGCAGCCGACAAGTCAGTCAGTGGTAACCTGACAACCAAGGGAATTGACGGTACCATGGCGCACATCCATGAGGCTGCCGCCGGTAAAAACGGTCCGGTTATCGTTAAGTTAAGTAAATCCGGCGCCGACACATGGTCTGTTCCCCCTGGCACCAAATTGACAGACGCACAATACGCTAGTTATAAAGCCGGCAATCTTTATGTCAACGTCCACAGCGCGACGATTCCAGGCGGCGAAATCCGCGGCCAGTTGATGCCTAAATAATCTACCGTTGCAGGGCGGAAAAGCGAAGCGCCTTCCGCCGTTTGCGCGTTCATATTCGCATGCGTCGGATAACGCCTTCAGCTCATCCGACCTACGGCCCTAGGAGGTGTTTACGCGAAGCAGAGTGAAGTGCCTGAGCGTCCGTGCTGAACGACATATTAGACCGCATCACCCGCACCGGGGCAGTTTATTGGCAAGCAAATTCTCAAGATCCTGGCAAAGGTGCATCAGCGGAAACGCATCCTCAATTGTGGAGTGATAGTCGTACTGCCGAAACGCCGCAAGACCTACGCGGTAGCTTGGAACCTCGCTGAAGTCATCTGAGCGTGCCGCAGCCGAGATACTAGGCAGAAACGCAAACTGCAGCCACTGCTCGAATGACACCCCGCCGTACAGCTTAGTCGAATCTACGGGCTGGCTTGGCGCGTCTGACCAGTAGCCGATGCGCCGCATCTCCAATTCGATTGCACGTACTTTGTCTAGAACGGCATCCATGGTTACCCTGTGGTCTAACGCGTTATATATCGCAAAACACCGATTTAACCTGGATGTTTTCCAATGGCATTATCTGTCGGCTAACGGGGCTCAATTCTAGGACTGCTGCCCGAGTGCGGCCCTTTAACCTCGAAACTAGGCTGACTGCTTTCCGCCCCATAGCGTACCCGTCGGGCATCTGAACCTGATCTTAACAATAAACCTTAGCGTGTCATCTGACGCAAGTTGTCTGATCAAGTCACGGCCTATACACTTCATTTTATCTTTTCGCCGATTTTTACCGGTAGCGTGAAATTAAGTTGATATGTCTCTTGATA
>JBIODP010000252.1:0-3847 GCA_044445195.1 Burkholderiales bacterium
CAATACGTACATGGCTTCGTGGATAATCCTCACCAATCGGTTTGGAGGATTTCCTGTCTTTCTCTTTCGGGCATTCATCTTTAATCCCCGTTCGTCAAACCGTCCTGCTCGCATTTGAAGGCCTATTCGGCCCGAATGCTCGCAGGGGTACGCCTATGCGATACAATTCAGGGGGGCAATGTCAATGTTTCAAGCAAAGCCTATTTGACAATGATGGCTTGGCAACTGTACAGCTTGGATGGCGCCACTTTCTTCGGCAGACGCGCGCGATGCCGCTTGCGGGCCAAAATATTCACTCGGGAATTCAATTCGCATGTCGTTAATCGGTTCTTCACCCGGCTCCAAACCAAAAACCATTGAGGCGCATCAAGTGGCCGAAATTGCCGACCTGACGGATCAACAATGGGTGGCGGCAACAAGCGACCGGTTTCTTTGGCGCTTTATTGATTTCTGGTTACTGTTTGCAATCGCCTTGTGGATCTTTCAATATGAAACGAAGCCGGCCATTCCGTATCCGCCCTATTTCATGGTCACCGCAGGAATCCTGGCGAGATTTGCTGCCCGCGCAGGCCACATGCGTTTGGCACGCTACCTTTTCCTTTTGCCACTGTGTATTGGTGTAATTGTCGCTTCGCTGTTAGTAAACGGAGTGAGGACACCTGTGCTTGCAAGTATGCCTATGCTGGTGCTGCTAACAGGCTGGATGCTGGGGCGTCGGGCGATGAAAATTCTGATCGCGCTCTTTGCTCTGTTCGTCGCTTGGCTATGGCTGGCTGAAGCGCAAGGTTGGCTTGTCCTCGGCTTTGCCCTGCGTTCACCGGAGGTCTGGTCGACGGTATGGGTCAGCACGACTACGTTGACCGGCATCGTTGTCTGGTCGCTGGTCGCCAATTATGAAGCCAATTTTGGCAAGGAAAAGGAGTTGCGGTTGCAGCTTGCGGATGCTCTTGGGCGTGCTGAAGCGGCGAACCAGGAATTGGTTGAGGCGCTCGATTTTAACGCGACGATTATTCTCGACTCCCCGCTTGCCATGGGGGTGTATGACGCCAGTGGTCAATGTATCCTGGCGAACGACGCCTATGGGTGGCTCGTTGGCGGAACGCGTGAAGCCTTGTGTACGCAGAATTTCCACAATATTGTGGCATGGCAAAAATCAGGGCCGCTTGACGACTGCCTGGAGGCGCTGGCAAATCAAGTCCCACAGCGGCGCGAGGTTCATCTGTTCAGTTCTTTTGGCAAAGAAATCTGGGTTGAATACTCGATTATACCGACACAACTTAAAGGCGAGAAACATCTGTTGATCCAATTCGTCGACCTGACCGAGCGCAAGGTAAACGAGGCGAAAATTCAACAGCTTGCTTTTCATGACCCGCTGACCAATTTGCCAAACCGCCGGCTGTTACTCGACCGGCTTGGGGTGGCGCTGCCTGCCAGTGCCAGGCATAATACCTACGGTGCAATTCTGTTTTTCGATCTTGACAATTTTAAGGCCCTCAACGATACAAAGGGCCACGCATTCGGCGATCTGTTGCTAACCGAAGTGGCGAAGCGACTACTGTCCTGCGTGCGAGCCGAGGACACAGTCGCGCGACTGGGCGGCGACGAATTCGTCGTCATGGTCGAAGGCTTAAGCAACGAGCATCGGACGGCGGCTGCTGAAACTCAAGCAGTGGCCGAAAAGATTCGCGATGCTCTGAGTGAAGAGTATCTGCTTCAGGACTTCCGCCACCGTTCCACCTGCAGTATCGGGATATGCATGTTCAAGGGCGTGGGAATAACGGTTGACGAGCTTGTCAGGCGCGCTGACGTCGCCATGTACAAGGCAAAACATCGAGGCCGGAATTGCATTGAGACCGATATTGGCGATGCTCCTCAGGCATTGAACACCGCGTCCCCCGCCGAACACACATTGGTGCAATTGGTGTGGAAGGATGCATTCTTGTCGGGAAACCGGCTGATAGACCAGCAACATCAAGAATTGTTTCAACTCTCCAACGCGTTGCTCGACGCATTCGTATCGCAGCGCTCCCATGATGAAATCACGATGCTTGTCGCTAAGTTGCTGGAAGCGGTAACGCAACACTTCCGGGACGAAGAAACGATACTCGCGGATCTGCAATTTTCTGGGCTGCAGGAACACGCCTCCAAACATGCGGCGCTGGTCGCCAAGGGAGTTGAATTGGTAAAGAGTAGCGAAGCCAACACGCTTTCAGCCGGTCAATTGTTCCAGTTCCTGGCACATGACGTTGTGTCTTTGCATATGCTGGGCGCAGATCGTGAATTTTTCCCGCTGACCTGCAGCCAGAATCAACCTGAAGCAATATCGCCGATTTAATCGATTCTGACATCCCCCTGATACATCGGTCTGGCGCGCGTCAACAAGCTTTCAAAGCTCTCAAGCGGCAAGGGTCGGCTAAACAGATAGCCCTGATAGGCGTAACAGCCATTCTCGGCAAGGAATATCCGCTGCTCCTCCGTCTCCACTCCCTCGGCGATAACGTCCATGCCGAGGCTGCGCGCAAGCGCAACGATGGTTTTGGCTATCACGGCAGCGCCCTGGTCTGTCAGCACATCCGCCACGAATGATTGGTCGATCTTCAACTTTTCCAGCGGCAAGCGCTTCAGGTAGGAGAGCGAAGAGTAGCCGGTGCCGAAATCGTCCAGGGCGAAGCCTACGCCCTTGGCCTTCAGGCCTATCATTTTAGCAATGGTGTCCTCGGTCGTATCCATCAGCAGGCTCTCGGTAATTTCCAGTTTGAGCCTCAAGGGATTGGCGCCGGTGCGCTCTAGCGCAATCAGCACCTGTTCGACAAAATCCGGTTGGCGCAATTGTTTGATGCTGACGTTGACGGCCAGCGTGAGGCGCGCGGCATGTGCCTGATTGGCCCAAGCCGCCAGTTGGGCGCAAGCGGCCTCCAGCACCCATAACCCGAGCGGCAGGATCAAACCCGTCTCCTCGGCCAAGGGTATGAACTCGTCCGGGAATATCAACCCCCGTTGCGGATGCTGCCAACGGACCAGAACCTCGGCGCCGGCTATTTCCCCCACATCGTCCAGCTGAGCCTGGTAGTACAGCACAAACTGTCCCTCGCGAAGGGCGGTGCGCAAGTCTCTCTCCAGCGCTACACGGGCGGTAACCGCAATCTGCATTTCCGGGTCGAAGAAACGCAGCGCATTGCGGCCTGCCGCCTTGGCCTGATACATGGCCATGTCGGCCTGTCTCAGCAGTTGGTCCATGGTCTCGCGCTGATTGCCAAAAAGGGTGATGCCGATGCTGGCCGTGCTGTGGCATTCCTGATCGTTCAAAACGTAAGTTCGGTTAAGCGCGGCAAGGATTTTCTTGCCGACACTTTCCGACTGGGCCGCAGCTTCATTGATGCCTTCGCTCAGTTGTTCCAGCATGACGACAAACTCGTCGCCGCCCAGACGGGCCACGGTATCGCCTTCGCGCACGCACGCGGAAAGGCTCTCCGCCACTTGCTGCAACAGCATGTCGCCCTTGTCATGTCCTAGAGTGTCGTTGATCGATTTGAAGTTATCCAGATCGATAAAAAGCAACGCGCCTTGCATGCGGCTGCGCGTGTTGGCCGCCAAGGCTTGGTGTAGCCGTTCGAAAAGCAGCCTGCGGTTGGGCAAGCGGGTCAGCGGGTCGTAAAAAGCGAGTTCCCTGATCTCTTCCTCCGCTGCCTTGCGGTCGGAAATGTCTTCGACGATAGACCAAATATATGGCTCTTTTGAAAATTGAGTGGGTTACCGGGCATGCGGATTAATTTGTGCGAAGTCGAGTTTTCCTGCAAGCAGGAAGATGACAGTGCGAATCGTGGCGAACGATCCGTATCCCCTGGCC
>JBIODP010000253.1:0-3832 GCA_044445195.1 Burkholderiales bacterium
AAATTCATCCGCGCGCTCCCATTGAATCCAGTGCCCGGTGCGCGCATACAAATACAAATCACAGTTGGGCATGCGCTTTTGCAGCGAATGTCCGCCCGAGGGCCGGTTGACGCGATCTTCGGTACCCCACAGAACCAGCGTCGGCGTTTGCAGTTCGGCAAGGCGTGGGTCACGGGTGAAATCGATCTTGCGGAACTGTGGAATTCCTTGGGGGCGGCGAAGCGGCGGGCTGGCGACCGTTTCGGGGTCGATGCTGGAATTAAACCGCTCGCGGATAAGCTCATCCGGCACGTCGCTGGCATCATAGACCAAATATTCCTTGATCATTTTATGCATTTTTTCAAGGCTGGGACCATTGCCGGTATAGTAGTTAAACAAATGCTTGAGCCCCGGTGTGGGCAAGCCCCGGGTGGTATCCACTCCGCCCGGCCCCATCAATACCAGACGGGAGACGCGTTTAGGCGCATCCAGCGCCATCCGCAAAGCACAGGCGCCACCCAAAGAGTTGCCGACGACCGAAGCCTCGGAAAGCTTCAGATGATCAAGCAGACCGAGCATCCCGCCGGCCAGGTCGCCAAACGGATCTTTGCGATTAACGCCTTTGGTGGATTGGCCGTATCCCGGCATATCGGGTATGATCAGTGTGAATTTTTCGGCTAGCGCTTGAATATTACGCCAGTAGTTGGACATACCCGATGCGCCCGGACCACCGCCGTGAAGCATGAGGACGGCAGGCCCGCTGCCGATTTGCGTATAGGCGATGTTGCGGCTGCCGATTCGGGCGATGGTTTGAGGAAAATCCGAGAGATTATTTATAAGACGCATTGAGAAGCCCTATTATGTATAGACTATGTTCGTCATTATGACATAAGTGTCGAAATGATGTGCAAGTGCTTTTTGTTATTTTTATTTGAACAATATTTATGCCCAAAGAAATCGTAGTTGCGCAGGATCACCGAACGCGCGTTGCCGCTGGAAAGCGCGAACGCATGCGCCGGCGGCTGGTAGAAAGCGCCATGTTGGTTTTTGCCGAGAAAGGGGTCGACGCCAGCGTGATCGATGACGTGATTGCCGGCGCCGATGTGTCACGCGGCACCTTCTATCGTTACTTCCGCACCAATGCCGAGCTTCTGGCTGCGACCAGCGAGGAGTTAGCCAACGATCTGTTGACCGCGATTGAAGAGCGCGTCGGTCACTTTGAAGATCCGGCCAAACGCATTGCTTGCGGTATACGTTTGTATCTTTACGCAGCCAGCAAATATCCGCTGTTGGCCCGATTTGTAAGTCGAGCCGGATTTGACGTCAATAGTCCGGGCAACCGTTTCAACGATTATCTGCCTCGCCATATCGCGGAAGGCATGGAGCTCGGCCGTTTTCGCACGATGCAACTCGAAACTGCGCTGGATATCATCGCATGCGCAGGGCTCGTTTCCCTCTTTCGACTAACTGCCGGGGAAACGAAACCGGGTTACCCCGAAGAGATTGTTGCAGCGATATTACGTGGGTTGGGTGTTAAAGAAGCCAGAATTTCTGCGTTAATGTCATTGCCCCTCGAACCTTTGGTGTTGCCTGCCGACTCATTGCTTGAGCGTAGCCATACGCGCCTTTCGCTTCCATAGCCGTCATGCTTTCCGAATTCGACTTGATTGCCGACTACTTTACGCGCCCGCTGCGCCGCGCCGACCGGTTTGCGCTCGGCATCGGCGACGATTGCGCATTGATGACCCCTGCCCCCGGCATGCAACTGGCCATTTCGTCCGATATGCTGGTTGAGGGCCGCCATTTCTTCCCCCACGCCGATCCGCAGAAACTCGGCCATAAATGCCTGGCGGTCAATCTTTCCGACCTGGCGGCCATGGGCGCCAAGCCGCTTGCGTTCACCCTCTCATTGGCTCTGCCTGAAGCCGACCGCACATGGCTGGCGGCCTTTGCGCGCGGATTGTTCGCTCTGGCGGATCGGCACGACTGCGAACTGATCGGCGGCGACACCACCAAGGGACCGTTCAATATCTGCATCACGATATTCGGGGAAGTTCCGCCCGGCGGCGCACTGCGCCGCGACCTGGCGCGCGTCGGCGATGATATATGGGTATCCGGCATGCTCGGCGACGCGCGGCTGGCACTGGCTGCGTATCGCGGCGAATGCGCGTTGGATGACGCGGCGCAACAGACTGCAGCCGAACGCATGCATCAACCCACGCCGCAGATCGCGTTAGGCATGCGCTTGCGCGGCATTGCGAATGCGGCGATCGATATTTCCGACGGGCTGGTCGGCGACTTGCAACATATCCTGGACCGTTCCCGGGTTGGCGCAAGCGTGCAGGTCGATGCATTGCCTGCCGGACCGGCGCTGGCTCTGCAACCGCAAGCGCTACGGCGCAACTTCAGCCTGGCAGGCGGCGACGACTATGAGTTATGCTTTACCGCCGAGCCCGGCCGCAGGACCGAAGTGCTGGCCGCAGCCCAAGAGGCGGCCGTGCCGGTAACCCGAGTCGGCCGTATCGAGGCTGCGCCCGGTTTGCGTTTGCAAGACGATTCCGGCCTGCCGCTCACACTGCATGTAAATTCCTTCGACCACTTCAGGACCCCATGAACACACTGGAAGCGGAACCAACCGCAGTGATCAAAAAACCCAATGCGCGCTTCATGCTGTCGCATCCGGCACACATCCTGGCCCAAGGCTTCGGCAGCGGCTTGTCGCCGTTCATGCCGGGCACGTCGGGAACCTTATTCGCGTGGCTCTCGTATTTGCTGCTGACCGCACGCTGGCCTGCGCTGTTTACGCCGCTCAATTGGATGATCATTCTTGCAGTTGGTTTTGTGGTGGGCGTGTGGGCCTGCGGAAAAACCGGACGCGACCTCGGCGCGCCCGATCATGGCAGCATGGTGTGGGATGAAATCATCGCATTCTGGCTGGTATTGCTTTTTGTCAGCCCGACGGATACAAAAATGCAGTGTTGGGCGTTCCTGTTGTTTCGCTTTTTCGATATGGTCAAGCCACCCCCGATCAACTATTTCGATCGACGTTTCAAAAACGGTTTCGGCGTCATGTGGGACGATGTCGTGGCGGCCTTTTACACTTTGCTGGTATTTGCGCTATGGCGGGCGGTTTAGCTGCAAAAGTAACGCTAATAAGTAGCGATATTGAGGAAATGATTCATGAATGACTTGCAGGAATTGGCAACACTGGCCGGACAGGCGTTACAAGCCCGGGGGTTGCTGC
Organism: Burkholderiales bacterium; assembly: GCA_044445195.1. GTDB lineage: Bacteria > Pseudomonadota > Gammaproteobacteria > Burkholderiales > Burkholderiaceae_D > PKWO01. The sequence continues at coordinate 3,224 of JBIODP010000253.1, forward strand.
TTGCCACCGCGGAATCCTGCACCGGGGGCGGCGTTGCCCATGCTATCACGGAGATCGCGGGATCGTCGGGATGGTTCGACTGCGGCTTTGTCACTTATTCGTATGCATCGAAAACCAGCATGTTGGGGGTGCCGGTTGCGCTGCTTGCCCAGCATGGCGCAGTCAGCGAAGAAATCGCCGCAGCGATGGCTCAAGGCGCCTTAAAAAACAGCAACGCTCAGGTCAGCCTGTCGATCACCGGCATTGCCGGCCCTGGCGGCGCCGCACCCGGCAAGCCGGTCGGCACTGTCTGTTTCGGCTGGGCTAAAGGCGATCGCACGCATATCGAGCGTTTGGTTTTCAGCGGTGACCGGCAAGCGATCCGCCAACAATCGGTTATTCATTCGCTCAAAGGATTATTGCGCTTTCTGGAGCAGACTTGATGTTTAATCTGCCGTAATTATTCAGCCGTTGGCGCGAGTGCGGAGTGCGTTTTGAGGAAAGATCGCGTCTTGAATTAGACGGTCTCATTACCGCTGGCTACTGGCGTCATGCGCGCCCTGCTCGCACTTCATTGGATCGCTCGCGCTGCCTCTTCCCCCAAAATGCACTCCGCACTCGCGCCAACGG
>JBIODP010000254.1:0-3823 GCA_044445195.1 Burkholderiales bacterium
ATATTCTATTATGCAGCCGACAATGCCCACTATAGCCTGATTTCCGTCCGATTTCAGCCTTATACTGTGACGTTTGGCAGGCAGTTGTTGCTTGATAGTCGTTTTACCTCTAATTATTTCCTATAAGAAACCTTCATGACACATTTTTCGTTCATTGCAGCCCGCAGGCGTTGCCGTTCCGTGGCTGAGCGCGGCTTCACGCTGATTGAAATGATGGTGGTGGTCGTCATCATCGGTATTTTGGCTGCCTTGGTGGTGCCGAAGCTGATGGGCCGGGCCGACGATGCGCGGGTGGTTGCCGCCAGGGCGGATATTGCGTCGATCATGCAGGCGCTGAAGCTTTACAAGTTGGATAACCAGCGTTATCCAACCACTGAGCAGGGTTTGCAGGCATTGATCGCCAAGCCGACTTCCGGCCCAAGCGCCAATGGCTGGAAAGCCGGCGGTTATCTTGACAAACTGCCCAAGGACCCTTGGGGGAATGCTTATCAGTACCTGTCTCCAGGCGTGCATGGCGAGGTTGACGTATTTTCGCTGGGCGCCGACGGGCAGCCGGGCGGCACCGGCAACGATGCCGATATCGGCTCGTGGGATCTATAGCATTTTTCGGGCGCCGGCCGGCTGCTCATTGCCAACCTTGCCGCGTTTGCCATAATTCGATCGGTCGGCAGCAGCGGGGCTTCACGTTGCTGGAACTGCTGGTGGTGGTGGTCATCGTCGGCGTCACCTTGGGGCTGGTGGCATTTAATGCCATGCCCAGCGAACGTCAATCCTTGCACAATGAGGCGCAACGCATTGCCTTGCTGCTGCAGGTTGCGCGCGACGAAGCGATCGTCCGCAATCGGCCGGTGGCTTTCGAGGCGGATGCGGATCGTTATCGCTTCCTGGTGCGCAATGAGTCGGCGTGGGAGCCGATTTCAGACGACGATTTGATGCGCGAACGCGAATTCAAAAGGGCGCCGATCGGGCTGGCAATGAATCCGCCCCCGCCCAACAGCAGCGATCAGCAGCAGAGCGTGCAGATTATTTTCGGGCGCGAACCGGTCGACAAGCCATTTGTGCTGACCATGTCGGCGGGTGAGGACGCCGTCGCCATCCATGCCGACGGCATCGGACATTTTTCGGTCGAATGAAAAAGGTGAACGATGCTGATTGTTACCCACAAATTAGTGGCGCCGGTTTGCACCCCTCGCCCGCTCGCGGGAGAGGGGCAGGGGGAGAGGGCGTTGGCAAGAGCGAAAGTGTTTCAATCGTTTAGGTTGTTGAAACAATCCATACTTGCCTTTGAAGAATTGAATCGCGTCTGGCGTGCTCCCTCTCCCCCGCCCCTCTCCCGCGAGCGGACGAGGGGTGCACGGATGACGATTTGTGGATAATGATAAGAGTGAACGATACAGGGGTAAACGATGCGACAGGAAAATAGCCGGCTGGCTTATGCTCGGCGGGGTTTACCTTGCTTGAAGTGCTGGTGGCGCTGGCGATCGTCGTCACGGCGCTGGGCGCTTGCCTGCGGGCGGTCGGCAGCCTGACGCGCAATAGCGACGGCTTGCGCGCCACCATGATGGCGACCTGGTCGGCCGAAAACAGGTTGACGCAAATCCGTTTGGGCAGTGAATTTCCCGATATCGGCGAGAAGCAGTTCGATTGTCCGCAGGGAGACTTGCATCTGGTTTGCCGGGAAGAGACCTTGTCGACGCCGAATCCGTTATTTCGCCGGGTTGAAGTCAGCGTCACCGAGGCTGAACATCCCGAGCGGCGCATCATCAAGCTCACGCAGCTGGTGCCGCGATGAAGTCGAAAGGATTTACCCTGGTTGAGTTGCTGGTCGCCATCGGCGTGCTGGCGCTGGTTGCCGTGCTTGGGTGGCGCGGGCTGGACGGTATCATTCGCGCCCGGGTTGCGCTTACCGCACAGCTTGAGCAGACGCGCGGCATGCAATTGACCTTCGCGCAAATACAAAGCGACTGTGCGAATGTGGCGCCGCTCTCGGTCATCGGCAGCCGGCCGCAATTGATAGCGGATGGCGAACGTCTGCGGCTGGTCAGAACCGTGTTTGCGGACGATCAGCCGTCGCAATTGGAAGTGGTCGTGTATCGCTTGAACAATGGCGTGCTGAGCCGCCGCGAATCGGCGGCAACGCGCGATCTCAAGGCGCTTGACGCGTTGTGGACGTCGACAGCCGACGACACTGCCGACGTCCAGCCGGTCGTATTGCAATCCGGCGTGGCGAGCATGGCGATGCGGATGTGGGCAGGCAGCGGCCCCTGGCAGGAGGCGGATGCAGCGGTTACTAGTGCCGGCGCCGGTCAGGGCGGGAGTTCGACGGTGCTGAAAGGGCTCGAGGTCACGTTACAGATGCAAGGCAGCGAATCGGTCATGCGCAAGGTGTTTTTGGTGGGGCCGGCATGACGCGTCGCTTCTTCAATTTTTCCGCGCAGCGCGGCGTCGCAATCATCACCGCGCTGTTGCTGACGACACTGGCGATCACGATAGTGGCCAGTCTCTTTTGGCAACAGCAGGTGCAGGTGCGCTCGATTGAAAACCAGCATTTGCAGTTGCAAAAGCAATGGATATTGCGCGGCGCGCTCGATTACGCGCGCCTGATCCTGCGCGAAGACGCCAGAAACTCAAACGTCGATTACTTGGGAGAGCCCTGGTCGACGCCGCTGGAAGAGACCCGGCTCGATCAATATGTCGACGATAATCGCGGCGATGAAGAGGCTAGCGACGCCTCCTTGTCCGGTAACATTGTCGATGCGCAATCCCGCTTCAATCTGACCAATTTATGCGTGGGCGGCATAATCGACCAGGGCCAGCTCGCGGCTTTTACGCGCCTGCTGACCAATTTGAACCTGCCGCCATCGCTCGCGCAAGCGACCGCCAACATGATGCAGACAGCGCAGAAAGCCGGCGGGGAGACACCCGCTGCCGCAGCGGCTGCCAGCGCGGCCGACGCTGCAGCTACTGCCGCTGCCAGTTCCACTTCCGCCTCTGCGATGGCATTGACGCCCACTACCGCGTCCGCAGCGCCCCTTACCGGCGCCTTGCCGACTTCCGGCTCCGGCGCCGCTTCGGAACCGCTCGGCCTGACCCAAAGGGACGACTTGCTGGCAGTGCCCGGCTTTACGCCGCAGATCGTGGCGAAGCTGAAAGATTTTGTCGAGGTTCTGCCGACCACGACCCCGGTCAATGTGAATACTGCGCCGGCGGAGGTATTGAGCGCAATTATTGGTACACTGCCGTTGTCCGAAGCGAGCGGACTGGTTGCCAGGCGCACTTATTACAATAGCGTGGCAGATTTCGCGTCGACATTGCCGGGGCAGCCGGCTTCGATCGGGACCAGCAGGGTGGATGTCAAGACAAGTTATTTTTTAGTTAATGGAAAAGTGCGGTTGAGCCGCGCTGCGTTGAACTCGCAATCGCTGGTCCAGCGCAATGGAACGAATACTGCCATTATTTGGACCCGGCAAAATTAGAGCGTCGCGAGACGGAGATCGGATCACTTTGAGCACACTGTATATTCGCTTGCCTTCCAAAGCCGCCGCCGATGGCGCCGAGCACTGGCTGGCGTTGCTTTGCCCGTTTGCATGGGCATCGCATGGCGCTGCCCATGGAATTGCCATTGAGCGGGAAGGCAGTGTGCCCTTGTCGGAACTGGCGGGCATGGTCGCCGCTGCGCAACAGGTGGTGCTGTTGCTGGCCGCAGGCGATGTCAGTTTGTTGCGCGTCAAGACGCCGCCCTTATCGGCTGCCAAATTGAAGCTGGCGCTGCCGAACCTGGTTGAAGATCAACTGGCGGCAGACTTGTCCGAGTGTATTGTGG
>JBIODP010000255.1:0-3808 GCA_044445195.1 Burkholderiales bacterium
CCTGGGTCAATGGGTGCTGGAAACTGCCTGCACCCAGTTGGCAATATGGGCAGCACAGCCGGCGATGGCTCACCTCACTGTTGCGGTGAATGTCAGCGCTCGCCAGTTCCGCCAAGCCAACTTTGTGGATCAGGTGCTGGCGGTACTCGATAGCACAGGCGCCAATCCAGAGCGGCTGAAGATAGAACTCACCGAAAGCATGCTGGTAGAGAACGTGAAGGATATCATCGCTAAAATGGCCGCGTTAAAGGCTACTGGCGTGGGTTTTTCGCTGGACGATTTCGGCACCGGTTATTCATCGCTGGCTTATCTGGCGCGGTGGCCGATCAATCAGATCAAGATCGACTGGTCGTTTGTCGGCAATATCCCGGGGAAAGAAAACGACGAGACGATCGCGCGAACGATTATCACCATGGGCCGGGAGTTGGGGATCGACGTGATTGCCGAAGGTGTGGAGACCGAGGCGCAACGTGCATTCCTGGAATCTCATGGTTGCCATGCTTTTCAAGGATATTTGTTCAGCCGTCCGCTTCCCTTGAAAGAATTCGAGAAAATTGTGAAGCGGGATTGACGGAAACTCGTTGATTATTAGATTACCGCTGTGGTTCCGCCGTTCGCGTGGTGATAATATAAATAATATTCGCCAATTTATTCGCCATTTAAGATATAACGTATTGATTATAATAAATATTAACTTATATTTTAAATAACTTATAATTCGCCAAATGATTCGCCGAATGATTCCTCAATAGGCTTTTCAAAGGAGGGAAGGAAGCATCTAACGGAGCGGTAAATTGTCAAAATATCACTATAATAATCCTGAGCAAATGTCGCCTGTGCTTCCTGGCGAGGCGGCAATGAATGACCTGCGGCCTATGACCGCTGAAGTATTTGGCAAGGCAAAAGATCTGGCCGCGCAAGGCATGCCCCAACTTCGCACATTACTGCGAGAAACACTGCGACCGATGAATTCGTTTTATACGAACAAGATAGAAGGGCAGCACACAGAGCCAATATTAATTGAACGGGCGCTGGCTCAGGATTTTTCCGATAAACCCGATGAAGCCCGAAAGCAACGCATTGCCATAGCACATATTGAAACTGAGCGATGGGGCGAATCGACATACTTAACGTTCGATGCCTCCACGTTTTTCCATCCCGGCGTGCCGCAAGCGATTCATGCGCATTTGCACGCACAGTTACTGGAAACAGATCTCATTCAACTAGGCGAAGATGGGATCGAAGAAAGAGTTCACCCCGGGGCATGGCGAGAAAAAGGCGTAAAGATCGGACAGCATATTCCCCCTGACCCTGGCACCATACCGCAATTTATGGATAAATGGTATGAAGGCTACCGCTATTCGAAAGCAGGAGAAAATGCCCTGATCGCGCTAATGGCTGCTCATCATAGATTCACATGGATACATCCGTTCGCAGATGGGAACGGTCGAACCGCTCGTCTGCACACCCACTTTGGACTTGCTTCTTTAGGTCTCACTCAAGGGCTTTGGTCACCCATGCGAGGGCTCGCCAGGGAACAGGAAAATTATTATATTCACCTGATCAAGGCGGATCAGGGCCGGCATGGCGACTATGATGGACGCGGTGTGCTGACGGAAAAAGGATTGATTGAATTTATTGCGTTCTTTATGCGTATCTGTCTCGACCAAATGGAATTCATGACCAGTATGTTGAATATTCCGACGTTCGACGCCCGCCTCGCGGAAATGCTGGCCGCCGAATCCACGAAGGCGGAAACCAAAGCGTTGAAAGTAGAGGCCGCAGCGCCACTGGCTTATCTGGGCACGGTACCATCGTTGGAACGGGCGAAATTCAAGGGCATGATGGGTTTGGCTGCTAGAACTGCAGATCGGGTGTTGGCCGACTTGCTAAAGTTGGGAATCGTTACGTCAAAATCGCCGAAGGGTCCGCTTGAACTGGCGCTGCCGCTGAAATTATTTCGCTATTTGTTCCCGCGCTTGTGGACGGAGGCGGAGGGGAATACTGTTAGTTAAGGGATGTTCTGGCTTAACATATCTGCGACAAAACCGCTACCCATCCGTTAAATTCTCAATCGTCACCGCTTCAACCGCATCAGCCTGCACAAATCCAAATATCTTCCCGTAGAAATATAATTCCGCATCCAGCGCGCGCTTGATGTTTTCTGCACGGCGAAAGCCATGTTGTTCCTGTTCGAAGGTCAGATAGGCGACCGGTATGCCTTTCGCTTTTACCGCATCGAACATGGTTTGCGCCTGGCTTGGCGGCACTACTTTATCTTGCATGCCCTGGAATAAAATCAGCGGGCTTTCCAGTTTGTCTGTGAAGTTGATCGGGGAGCGGTCAAAATAAAGCTGTTTTTGTTCGGGGTAGGGGCCGACCAGGCTATCAAGGTAATGCGATTCGAATTTGTGGGTGTCCGCTGCCAACAGAGCCAGGTCGCCGACGCCGTAATAACTGGCGCCGGCCTTGAAGGCGCGGCGGAAGGTGAGGGCGGACAAGGCGGTGTAGCCGCCGGCGCTGCTGCCGCGAATGGCCACTTGTTCGGGGTTGACGTCGCCTCGGCGGATCAGGAAGCGGGTTGCGTTGACTGCATCGTCGACATCGACCACGCCCCATAGTCCGCGCAAGCGCTGCCGATAGCTTCGTCCATAACCGGTGCTGCCGCCATAGTTGATATCGGCTACCGCAAAGCCTCTGCTGGTCCAGTATTGAATCGGTAGCTTCAGGGTCGCGGTCGTCATGGAAGTGGGGCCGCCATGATTGAGCACCAAAAGCGGTGGCCGTTGGCCGGCGGGCCCGTGAAAGTGCTGATTGCGTGGCGGATAGAAAAATGCATGCGCGGTCAGCCCGCCTTCGGTCGGAAATTCAACAGCTTCCGGTACTGAAAGATCAGCCTCGTCGACTGTCAACGTGCTGGAACTGCGCAACACCCGGCAAGTAAGTGTGCCCATATCCAGTCTTATGACGGATTCCGGCACGGTGGGCGAACCGCCCATAAACACGGCAAAGCCGGCGCCGATTTGCAAGTCGCTAATATCGTTAAACGGCGTCGCGATTTCATCGAAGGCCCCTGAGTGCAGGTCGAGGATGGCGAGATGCGTCGTTCCGTTTTGCGAGTAGCTGCAGATAATATTGCCGTGCCCATCGAAGCCGTAGGTGGACATGCCGAACACCCATTGCGCTTGGCCGAATTCAGCCGGCATCGGGTGCAGGGCGGTTGTTTGCCCGTTCCGGTGGCGATATAGATTCCACCAGCCGCTACTATCCGAGATGAAATACAGTTCGCCGTCGGGCGACCAACTGGGCTGAAAAATCGATACGTCGGCGCCGCCGGCAATCTGTATGGGTGCGCATAGCGAGCCATCGGCAGCAATATCCACTTGCCATAACTCGGTGCCATCCCACGGCATATTGGGGTGATTCCAGCTTAGCCAGGCGAGTTGGGTGCCATCGGGGCTGATGCAGGGCGACGCATAAAAGTCGTATCCTGACAGCAAAATTGTTTCGCCGGAGGTGGCCAGATCAATGCTGACGATGGTGTTGAGTGGCTCATGTCTGGCGCCGGAATGGTCTTCGCGCACTGCGATCAGGCGCTGTCTTGCGGCGTCGAATACTGCATCGGCGTAACGCATGCCGACGCCTGTCGTGAGGCAGTGTGCGGGGGCTTGCGGCGCATCCCCCGTTGCGATCCAATAAAGTTGCTGGTCCTCGTTATTGGAAAAAAACAGCCGGCCGCCTGCCGGCAGGAAACTTCCGCCGCCATATTCGTGCGCCCGGCTTCTTACGCTGGTGGGTGCGCCTGTCG
>JBIODP010000256.1:0-3782 GCA_044445195.1 Burkholderiales bacterium
CCCCTAGCGGCGCCGTCCGTACCTTTGATCCGGTGACCACACCTAATGCCTACGGCGTCATTCCGAACGCGTTGGCTTCGCAGGGCAGCAGCATCGGCAACCCGCTGTCTCCAGGAAATTGCGCGCAAAACGGCAGCCAGTACGATGCTAATTTTCCGACCTGCCGCTTCAATCCGTCGCCGATGGTGCCGTTGCTGCCGGACATTACGCGCGAAAACGTTGCAGTGAATTTCCGCTTCAAGCTGAACGAAGACGCGGAATTTTTCCTGCAGGGTTTTGATTCGCACAATATTACCGACACCAAGGAACAACCTTCTCCATACAGCGTCTCGTTCTTGGCAGGAGATACGGCATTCGCCGCCAAGAACATCTACCCGGCGATCATTATGTCGCCGAGCAGTCCATACTATCCAACAGCCTGGCTGACGGCGAATAGTCCCAGCACAGTCGGAAGCCCTGTTACTGTCAGCTATCGCGCATTTGACGGCGGCGGTCGGGAACATACGGACACGGCCGATCAATCGCACTTGGTAGCAGGGTTCAAAGGCGCGTTCAAGAATTACGATTACGATATTGCGTTCATCCACAATAGCAGCGGTGTTGCCGAGACTACGCAGTCCGGTTATCAATCCATGACCGCTTTGGCGTCGCTGCTAAGCTACAACAACGCGTTTAACCCATTTACACAATATCAAACACCGGCGCTGGCAGCACAAATTAAAGGCACCAACTATAACGGTCAGATGATAGATTCCACGCTGACCACCAACGCGCTCGATGGCAAGATTTCCGGTGAAATCATGACGTTGCCTGCTGGCCCGCTCAGCTTTGCGGTTGGCGGCTCCTCACGCGACGAAAACCTGGCCTTCGACCCCAGTGCCGCTTTTCAATCCGGCGATATCGCCGGTTATGGCGCGCAAGCGCTGACGCTGAACGCCTCGCGGCACTCGGACTCCATATTCGGCGAACTTGACATACCGGTGCTGAAATCCTTGGAAACCGACATCGCTGTTCGTACCGACCGGTTTCCAAACGCGACGTCAACCGATCCGAAAATCAGTTTCCGTTATCAGCCGATTCAAACCGCGTTGCTCCGCGCTTCTTACGGCAAGGGATTCCGTGAGCCCGGCCTGCCAGAACTGTACACGCCAAATACGCTCGGCACAACGGCAACTTTTCTTGATCCCGTCACTAACGTCCGGAATCAATTTACTCAAACAACCGGCGGCAATCCAGATCTGAAGCCGGAAAAGTCTGAGCAAGCATCATTCGGCATCGTGCTCGATCCGGTCAAGGGCTTGTCCATGAGCGTTGACTACTACCAGATTCGGATCACGAATTTAGTGACCACGCTGAATCCGGAATTTACAGTAGACCAGGCTGCCGCAGGGAATCCAGCCTACGCGGGATTGGTAACCCGCGACTCTCTTGGTAATATTACCAACATCATGGCGACAAATATCAACGCCGGCAGCGAGAAAACAAGCGGGTTTGACGTTGATGTGCGTTGGCAAATTGCGAAAACCGCGGACTACGGTAACTACAACCTGCATCTGAACGGGACCTACGTCAGCAAGTTCGATTTGACGAACCCGGACGGTTCCGTTCAACACAGCGTCGCAGCCACGGTTGACTCTAACGGCAATGCGCTCAATGTTATTACAAATGGCGGCATCATTTTCCGCTGGAAGCATGTCTTGAACCTTGACTGGGCTAAAGGGCCCTATGCAGTGGACCTGACCCAGAACTTCCAGTCGGGGTATTGGGATAATATTCCATGCTGTACTGCGCAGACCACGCCTGATCACATTGGGGCATTTACGACATGGGATATGCAAGCCAGCTATAGCGGCTATAAAAACCTGTTAGTTAGCGCCGGCGTCAAAAATCTGTTCGATCGCAATCCGCCGGTTGCGATCACCCAGGGCCAATACTTTCAGGCAGGTTGGGATCCGACCTATTACGATCCGCATAGCCAGTTTGTCTATGTTAATGCCAAGTACAAGTTTTAATTGAGATACTGAACGCGAACAAATTGTAAATATAGTAACGGTGTAAATTGAAAGCCCCAAGCTTGCTTGGGGCTTTTCTCTTGTGCGCGTGAGGCAAAATGTGCATGGCTTACACAACTCAGATGCGTTGCCATATGCTTAACATGATGCGGCTTTAGCATCGCGTCATATTATTGTCTAAATTCTAAAAATGAATTTTTGGCGTAAATTCGGCCAATAAATTTGTTAAGATAGAGCATAGTACCTATAGTACTAGTATAATCCGGATACCACAGATTCATGCAGGCCCCAGGCCTCGCGTTTCATGGGCTCTAAGAACAGTTGGTCACGAAGGAAGCACGCATGGATTTTTCGCGAAACGAGGTAAGCCCGGTCAGGCGATTCGGTGGGCTGAGCATCGTTGTATTACTGCATGCCTTGGTTGCATACGCGCTGATTACGGGGTTAGCCCGTAAGATAGTCGATGTGATCAAACAGCCGGTCGAAACGAAGATTATCGAAGAAGTCAAACCGCCGCCGCCACCGGATACGCCGCCACCGCCGCCACCGCCGAAAATGGCAGCGCCGCCGCCGCCATTCATCCCGCCGCCGGAAGTGCAGATTCAGCAACCGGTATCGCAGAATGCGATCACCGCGGTTACCAGCGTTCAGCCGCCTGCGCAACAGTTTAGCAAGACGGTTGCGCCGCCGGCCAAGGTCGCCGCGCCGGTTGCGCCGCCGGTACCGGCGTTTGCCGATCTGAACGGCTGTAAACCGGAATATCCGCGGGCCTCGCAGCTGGCTCAAGAGGAAGGGACGGTGCGGGTGCAATTTGTGGTTGGACCGGATGCCCAATTGCTATCGGCGACAGTCCTCAAATCGAGCGGATACAAGAATCTGGACAAGGCCACCGTGAACGGGTTGAGCCGATGCAAGTTCAAAGCGGCCTACATGAACGGCAAGGCGGTACAGTCGACGTTCATCACGGATTACGTCTGGAAACTAGATGAATAAGCCGGAAGCTTAACGAAGGGACGCATCCCTGACAAGGTGTATTATTTTTGCTAATCATATTTAAAAGTCTGGAGAAAGCATGTTTGTAACAAACCGAATGTCCGCGCTATTGGCGGCAGTCACGATATCGGCTGCGATGTTCGCAGTTACCGCCCACGCCGTCGACGCCCCGGCAGCCGGTACCCCTGCGACCGCTTCTGCGCCGGCAGCACCGGCGGCCGACAGCGGCGCCGCCGCTGTCGCGCCAACCACAGGAGCAGTCAGCAAGGAAGAAGTCGCCAACCCCTACGGCCCCGACGCGCTATGGAAAAACGGCGATTTCGTGGCCCGCAGCACGCTGATCATCCTGGCCATCATGTCGATGGGCAGTTGGTACATCATCGTCGGCAAGCTGATCGACCAGTTCCGTCTGATGGGCCAGGCCGGTGAAGTCAAGAGCAAATTCTGGAAGGCCAACTCGATTGCGGCCGGCAGCGCCAGCCTGAAAGAAACCAGCCCATTCCGCTTCATCGCCGAAAGCGGCAGCAAGTCGATGCAGCATCACGACGGCGCGCTGCTGGAGCAAATCGACCTCAACACCTGGGTGACGATGGCGATTCAACGGGCGGTGGAAAAGGTGCAAAGCCGCCTGCAAGATGGCCTGGCATTCCTGGCGACAGTCGGTTCGACCGCGCCATTCGTCGGGCTGTTCGGCACCGTCTGGGGCATCTATAACGCGTTGACGCAAATCGGCGTGGCCGGTCAGGCGTCGATCGACAAGGTGGCCGGTCCGGTCGG
>JBIODP010000257.1:0-3782 GCA_044445195.1 Burkholderiales bacterium
CCGTGTCGTCCGGCAGGATCGGTACTGCGGTCTGGGCGACAATCGCCCCGGCGTCAGGCTTGGCGACCATTTCATGCAGGGTTACGCCGGTTTCAGTCTCGCCATGCAATACCGCCCAATTGACCGGAACCCGCCCGCGATACTTAGGCAGCAATGACCCGTGCATGTTGTAGGCGCCATATTTGGCCGTTTCCAGCAGGCCAGTCGGCAGCATGTGACGGTAATAAAAACTGAAAATAAAATCCGGCTGCAGTTTTTGCACTTGCGCCAATAGTTCCGGTGATTTCGGATCTTCCGGCGTGATGCAGGGAATAGCCTGTTCCTTGCATAATGCGGCAACCGATTCGAACCAGATCGTCTCGGCCGGATTATCGGTGTGGCTCACCACCAACGCGACGTCCACGCCGCGCGCCAGCAGCACCTTCAGGCAACGGACACCGATGTTGTGATAGGCAAAAACGATCGCGCGCATCGGGAGCTAGCCTTCTGCCGGCGGTGCGGATTGCTCCAGCAGCGCTTGCACCACATAGCGCGGTCGTCCACGCACCTGCTGGTAGATGCGTCCGACATATTCGCCTAACAGGCCGATGCCGAACAGGATCACGCCCATCAGGAAGAAACTCAAGGCAAACAGGGTGAACACGCCTTCGGCTTCGGCGCCCAGCACAAAGCGCCGCACCGCCAGCAGCACGACCAGGGCGGCTGAGAAAAATGAAAGAACGATGCCGAGCATCGAAAAAATTTGCAGCGGCATCAGCGAAAAGCCGGTGACCAGATCGAAATTCAGGCGGATCAGACTATATAGCGAATATTTGGACTCGCCGGCCGCCCGCTCCTCATGTTCAACCATAATTTCGGTCGGGTTGCGTGAAAACGTATAGGCTAACGCCGGCACGAAGGTGTTGACTTCGTCGCAGCGGTTGATCAGGTCGATCACATTGCGGCCATAGGCTCGCAGCATATTGCCCTGGTCGGTCATCTTGATGTGCGTGATTTTTTCACGGAGATAGTTCATCGCCCGCGATGCATGGGTGCGCCAGGCTGAATCCTGACGCTCGCGCCGGATTGAGCCGACGTAATCGTAGCCCTCGCGCATCTTGGCGACCAGGTTGCCGATCTCTTCCGGCGGGTTTTGCAAATCGGCATCCAGCGTGATGATGATATCGCCGCGCGTGACCTCAAACCCTGCCAGAATAGCCATGTGCTGACCGTAATTGCCGTTGAATAGTACGACCCGGGTAACGTCCGGGCGCAGGCGAAACTGGTCTGACAGGATGGCGGCGGAACGATCCCGGCTGCCATCGTTGACATAGATAATCTCATAGGCAATGCCTAGCTTGTCCAATGCCGGGTAGAGCCGGGCAAATAACTTGGCGAGACCCGCCTCTTCATTGTAAATCGGGACGACAACGGAAATTTCTGGTTTCATCGGTGCGCGATATTTATGGACGAAGGATTGATTTTACCGCGTCGGTCACCCGTCCGACATCGCTTTCGCTCATGCTCGGGAATAATGGCAAGGTAACAATCTGGCGGCAGACCCGTTCCGCCACCGGGAACATGCCCTCTTTAAAGCCGCGTTGCCGGTACAGCGTAAACAGATGGATGGCGGCGTAGTGGTAGCCAAGGCCGATTTGCCGATCCAGCATTTTTTGCATGAAAGCAGCGCGGGTGATGCGTTCCGGCAAAACCAGGTGGAACATATGCCAATTGCATTGCTCGAAATCGGCAACCGGCAGTTCGGCCCCGGTTTGCGATTCAAATTCCGGACCGAAACCGGCAAAATAACATTGCGCCAAGGCTAGCCGTTTGGCGTTGAACTCTTGCAGATGCGCCATTTGACCGAGGCCGATGGCTGCGGCTATCTCGGTCATATTGTATTTGCCGCCAAGCACCTCGACATCGATGCCATCCAGCCCGCTGCGGGTGACGCCTTGCAGCCGGTATTTTTCGGCTAGCGCGGCTTCTTCTGCATTGTTGACTACCAGGCAACCGCCTTCGCCGGTCATGATGTTCTTGTTGACCTGAAAGCTGAATGAAGCAAAGTCGCCGAAAGCGCCGATGCGTTTGCCTTTCCAGTTTGAGCCTATTGCTTGCGCCGCATCTTCCACGATGCGCAGCGAGTATTTGTCAGCCAATGCATACAGCTTATCCATATCGCAGGGCAGGCCGCACATATGCACCGGGATAATCGCCTTGGTGCGCGGGGTGATGGCGGCTTCAACCCGGTCGAGGTCGATGTTGTGGGTACGCGGATCGATGTCGGCAAACACCGGCGTTGCACCAACCTCAATAATCACATTGGCGGTGGCGACCCACGAATTCGGCGTCGTAATCACTTCATCGCCGGGGCCGATGCCGGCAATCCGCAACGCGATTTCCATCGTGCAGGTGCCTGAATTGAACGTCCGCACCGGCCGCCCGCCGAAATATTCAGACAATTGACCCTCGAATGCCTGTACCTTCGGCCCGTTGCTGGTCAGCCAGCCGGAACGCAGCACATCGGAAACTGCCGCTATGGTTGCTTCGTCGATGGTCGGTTTAGTAAATGGCAGGAAGGGCAGCGAAGATGCTTGGTTCATGGTTTTGGTCACAGAATTTGCTCAACAGGGTGCTTATTGTACGATTGAATTGTGTTTGCAGATCGAATCGAGTGTTTGCAAGGCACCGGTTAGTGTAGGGCGCAATGGGTTTTATCTATTGCGCCGTATGTGACGTAACATGCTGCCATAGCACGCAACACGCCCTTCTACTGTAGTCATATTGCGACTACAATAGAACGGTTTTGAAACCGATTCAAGGGAATTCACCATGAGCACCGCCGATACCTATGTTCGCGCTCGCATCGACACCGACACAAAGGAGCGCGCAGCCGATGCGCTTGAAGCAATGGGGCTGTCCATTTCGGACGCCATTCGCTTGCTGATGTTGCGCATAGCTGACGAGCGTCGTCTACCCTTCGATGTGAAGGCGCCCAATGCCACCACACGCAAGGCGATTGCTCAGCTTGAAGCAGGAAAGGGTAAACGGTTCGCCACGGTTGATGACCTGATGGCAGACCTGCATGCGGACGATTGACCGCGTTTTTGGGAGCGGAATGGCATTGACATTTGCAGACACGGATCGCTTCGAATCCGAAGATCGAAGCCGAACCTATGGGATTTCAAATAGGGCGCGACTCCTGGTAGTGATTCATACGGAGCGCCGCAACAACGTCCGAATCATCAGTGCGCGAAAGGCGACTCGATATGAAAAAGGCATCTACGAGCAAGGCTGACCAAGACATCCCTGAGTTAAAGCGAGAGCAACTCGGTGTAGGCGTGCGCGGTAAGTATTTGAAGCACTTTACACAAGGGAGCAACGTCGTTGTTCTGCAGCCCGAGATTCAAAAGGCATTTCCGACGTCTGAAGCAGTCAACAAGGCCTTGGCGAGTATGTTGGCGTTTGCGCAGGAAACGCAGGGTTTAACTGATCGCTTGAAACGGGTGGCGCGCAAGCGCACCCACGCTTAACTTCAGCGGATTGGGCTTTGCAGCCCAACCGCTGAAAGCCTTTACCGGTATTTCCGGCCGAATTTATGTCGCGATGAGTTTTGTTGTGCATTATAACGATGTGCGATATTATCTTTGGGCGTAACTATTCAGCCACTGGGGCGAGTTGGGAGGGAGGTTTTGGGGTAAAGAAAACGCGCGCGATACCATGTAATAAGAGCCGCAATCGCAAAAAGAACAAAACCACCCGGTATTAGGCCCACGAAGTGGAGACACAGACATTTAACAAAA
>JBIODP010000258.1:0-3772 GCA_044445195.1 Burkholderiales bacterium
GGTTACTTCGGCGTGAAGAACAACGACGATTGGATCGACGAAGTCATGCACAACCTCGACCTGACCAGCAAAGCGGACGTCAATACGCGCGCATTGTCGGGCGGTATGAAGCGTCGCGTGCTGGTGGCCCAGGCGCTGGTGCACAAGCCGCCGGTGATCGTGCTGGACGAGCCGACCGCCGGGGTTGACGTCGAGTTGCGCCAGACGCTGTGGAAATTCGTCGATCGCCTGAATCGCGAAGGACATACCGTGGTCTTGACCACGCACTACCTGGAAGAAGCACAGGCCTTATGCAACCGCATTGCCATGTTGAAAGCCGGTAAAGTGGTGGCATTGGATACGACTTCGGCGTTGATCAGGCGCATCTCGGGTTCGCAACTGGTGGTCAATCTGGGCAAGGGCAAGCTGCCGGACGGATTGAAGGCCTTGGTCTCGCACCCGGACGAACTGATTGCAGGCGGTACCTATACGCTGCGCGTCAATGCTTATCCGGAGGTCGAGCCGATTCTGCGCACCTTGCGCGATGCGGGGGCGGTAATCGAGGATATGCAATTGAAGCAGGCTGACCTGGAAGACGTGTTCATCCAGATCATGGAAGGTGAAAAATGATCGGTTTTCAAACCCTGCTCTATAAAGAAGTGTTGCGCTTCTGGAAAGTGGCGATGCAAACCATCGCGGCACCGGTGCTGACCGCGATGTTGTATCTGGTGATTTTCGGCCAGGCGCTGGAAGATCGCGTGCACGTCTATCCGGGCGTGACTTACACCGCATTCCTGGTGCCGGGGCTGGTCATGATGAGCGTGCTGCAAAACGCATTTGCCAACTCGTCGTCGTCCTTGATCCAGTCGAAAATCACCGGCAATCTGGTATTCATTTTATTGCCGCCGCTGTCGCATCTGGAAATGTTCAGCGCCTATGTGCTGGCAGCCGTGGTGCGCGGCGTCGCGGTGGGCGCCGGCGTATTTGCGGTGACCGCCTGGTTTGCAAAAATGTCGTTCGTGGCGCCGTGGTGGATTCTCATATTCGCGTTACTGGGTGCGGCGATACTCGGCACCCTGGGCTTGATCGTCGGCATCTGGGCGGAAAAATTCGACCAATTGGCGGCCTCGCAGAATTTCCTGATCATGCCGGCCACGTTTTTGTCCGGCGTATTTTATTCGATTCATGCTTTGCCGCCGTTTTGGCAGGCAGTGTCGCATTTCAATCCGTTCTTTTATATGAACGATGGCTTTCGTTATGGCTTTTTAGGCCAGTCCGACATCGATCCTGTCACGAGTTGCATGATCGCGACAGTGTTCTTTTTAGCGCTGGCGATATTCGCGGTGCGCATGTTGAAAAGCGGTTATAAACTAAGAGGTTGAATCGTCCGCATCCCTGCTTAAGGTGGCTTAAGCGATGCGAGAAATTGAAAAGGTCGAACTGTGTATCCAACACCTGAAATCGTAAAGAAATACATTGCCGCCGGTCTCGACTGTACGCACCTGGAGGTGCAAGGCGACGGCCAGCATTTCGATGCCGTCATCGTGTCCAACGCATTTGCCGGCAAGCGCCTGGTCCAGCGCCACCAATTGGTGTACGCAGCACTGGGCGACCGCATGCGCGAAGAAATCCATGCATTGTCGATGAAAACCCTTACTCCTGAAGAATTCCAGAAATAATGGACAAATTACTCATCACCGGCGGAAACCGCCTGTCCGGTGAAATCGCTATTTCCGGCGCCAAGAACGCCGCCCTGCCTATTTTGTGCGCCGGCTTGCTGACCAGCGACACCTTGCAATTGTCGAACATCCCGCATTTGCACGATGTGGCGACCATGTTGAAACTGTTGCGCCAGATGGGCATGCAGGCAGAGCAGGACGACGGCCATGTGTCGCTCAACGGCGGCAAGGTTGCCCACCTGGAAGCGCCGTACGATCTGGTGAAAACCATGCGCGCGTCGATTCTGGTGCTGGGCCCCTTGGTGGCGCGTTTCGGCGAAGCCAAGGTATCGCTGCCCGGCGGCTGCGGAATCGGTTCCCGACCGGTCGACCAACACATCAAGGGCTTGCAGGCGATGGGCGCGGAAATTTCGATCGAAGCCGGTTACATTCACGCAAAGGCCAAGAAATTGAAGGGCACGCGGATCGTCACCGACATGATCACCGTGACCGGGACCGAGAATCTGTTGATGGCAGCCACGTTGGCCGACGGCGAAACGATATTGGAAAATGCCGCGCGCGAACCCGAGGTGACCGATCTGGCCAATCTGCTGGTCAAGATGGGTGCAAAAATCGACGGCATCGGCACCGATCGTCTGGTGATTCAAGGCGTCAGCCAGTTGCATGGCGCTGCGCATACCGTGATTGCCGATCGCATCGAAACCGCAACCTATTTGTGCGCGGTGGCGGCAGCCGGCGGTGACGTAACTCTGCGTCGGACCCGCACCGATATTCTCGATGTTGCGCTCGACAAGCTGCGCGAAGCCGGTGTGATCCTGACATCGGGCGAAGACTGGATCCGCGCGCAAATGGCGGCGCGTCCGAAACCGGTGAGTTTCAGGACCACCGAATATCCGGGTTTCCCGACCGATATGCAGGCGCAGTTCATGGCTGTCAATTGCATCGCCGACGGCAGCAGCCGCGTCACCGAAACAATTTTCGAAAATCGTTTCATGCATGTGCAGGAAATGAACCGCCTGGGCGCGTCGATCGACATCGACGGCCATACCGCGATGGTGCATGGCGTGGACAGATTGATCGGCGCGCCGGTCATGGCGACCGATTTGCGCGCGTCCGCATCGCTGGTCATTGCCGGGCTGGCGGCGCAGGGGGAGACGGTCATCGACCGGATCTACCACCTGGATCGCGGCTATGATCGGATGGAAGTGAAACTTTCTGCAGTCGGCGCCAATATTCAGCGGGTGAAAGCATGACACAACAACTGACGCTGGCGCTGTCCAAGGGGCGCATTTTCGAAGAGACCTTGCCGCTGTTGCAGGCGGCGGGCATAACGGTCAACGAAGACCCGGAAACCTCACGCAAGCTGATTCTCGGCACCAACGATCCGCTGGTGCGCGTGATCATCATCCGTGCCTCCGATGTGCCCACCTATGTGCAATACGGCGCGGCTGATTTCGGCGTGGCCGGCAAGGACGTGTTGCTGGAACACGGCGGCGAGGGCTTGTACCAGCCGATCGATTTGAACATCGCCAAATGCCGGATGTCGGTAGCGGTGCCGGCCGGTTTTGATTATGCCAATGCAGTGCGGCAGGGCGCCCGTTTGCGGGTCGCCACCAAATACCTGCTGACCGCGCGCGAGCATTTCGCCACCAAGGGCGTGCATGTCGATTTGATCAAGTTGTACGGCTCGATGGAATTGGCGCCGCTGGTCGGTCTGTCCGACGCGATCGTCGATCTGGTCAGCACCGGCAGCACGCTGCGCGCCAATAACCTGGTGGAAGTCGAACATATCATGGACATTTCATCGCGCCTGGTCGTGAATCAGGCGGCGCTGAAGTTGAAGCGCGAAAGACTGCAGCCGATTCTGGATGCCTTCGAACGGGCGTCGCAACGCATTTGAATTATTGATCCATCAGGTTTTAGACCCTAGAGTCAGAATACAAGCGTATGACGATTAATATTCGCAAGCTGGATTCCGCCAGCCCTGATTTCCGAACGCAACTATCGGCCTTGCTGGCATTCGAGGCCAGTGCCGACGAGGCGATCGAGCAGGCGGTCGCCGGAATTCTTGCCGACGTCAAAGTGCGCGGCGATGCCGCCGTGCTGGAATACAC